>SEEY01000569.1 GCA_004211235.1 Rubrivivax sp. | reverse complement strand
GGACACGCCGAGGTCCGCGGCCCGCGCCGTGTCGGGCCGCACGATGAGCTCGGGCCGCTGCAGGCTGGAGCTGCTCGTCACCTGACCGATGCCGGGCAGCGCGCGCAGTTCCTGCTCCACCTTGGCCGCGTGCTGCGTCAGCAGCTCACCGTCCTCGCCGGCCAGCACAAGCTGATATTTGTCGTTGGAGCCGCCGAAGGTCACCTTCAC
Source organism: Rubrivivax sp. (assembly GCA_004211235.1). Next base: position 2,953 of record SEEY01000569.1, on the reverse strand, counting down.
GCGTGCGCCGGCGATGTTCTCCAGCTTCTCGCGCAGCTCGCGCTCGATCTGTTGCTTGCTGATGCCGCTGCGCTCCTTGCGGGGCGTGAGGTTCAGCGTCAGCGTCGCCTTGCGCGATTCGGCGGCACCGGCCTGCGCGAACGGGTCCGCGCCCGCGCTGCCACCGCCGACGGCCGTGTAGACGAGCTTGACCTGGCCGTGGGATGCCGCCGCGGCGCGGGCCTGCTCGGCCACGGCGCGGGTTTCCTCATACGTGCTGCCGGGCGGCAGCTCGATGCTGATCTGCGTCTGGCTGAGGTCGTCCGGCGGGATGAAGGCGCCCGGGATCTTGCCCATGAAGAGCGGCGCGCAGGCGGCCAGGCCGAAGGCGGTCGCGATGGCCAGCGTCTTGCCCTTGTGCGTGAAAGCCCAGCGGGCGGCGCGCAGATAGCGCGCCATCCAGAACGGTTCCTTGTGCTCGCGCTTCGAGGGCTTGAGGATGTAGGCCGCCATCATGGGCGTCAGCAGACGGGCGACGACGAGGGAGAAGAACACCGCAATGGCCGCCGTCCAGCCGAACTGCACGAAGAACTTGCCGACGACGCCACTCATGAAAGCCGTCGGCAGGAACACGGCGATCAGCGTGAAGGTCGTCGCGATGACAGCCAGGCCGATCTCGTCCGCCGCCTCGCGCGCCGCCTCCAGCGGCGTCTTGCCCATCACGAGGTGGCGCATGATGTTCTCGATCTCGACGATGGCGTCGTCCACCAGCACGCCGATAACGAGCGACAGCGACAGCAACGTGACGACGTTGAGCGTGAAGCCCATCAGGTACATCACGTAGAAGGCCGGCAGGGCCGACAGCGGCAGCGCCACGGCGCTGACGAAGGTGGCCCGCCAGTCGCGCAGGAACAGGAAGACCACCACCACGGCCAGCGCGGCGCCTTCCAGCAGCAGCTTCATGCTGCCGTCGTAGTTCTCGATGACCGGGTCGACGAAGTTGAAGGCCTCGGTGACGGTGATGTCGGGATGGGCGGCCTTCAGCTCTTCCAGGGCGGCGCGGATGCGCTCCGCCACGTCCACCTCACCGGCACCACGGGCGCGCACGATCTCGAAGCCGACGACCGCCTTGCCGTTCAGGAAGGCGCCGCTGCGGCGCTCGGCGACCGTGTCGTTGACGCTGGCGACCTGGTCCAGCCGCACGCGGCGGCCGTCGCCGAGCGGGATGTCCATGGCGGCCAGCTCTGCCGCCGTCTGGACGGTGGCGATGGTGCGCAGCGACTGCTCGGCGCCGCCCAGCTGGGCGCGGCCGCCGGGGGCTTCCTGCTGCACCTGCTTCAGCTGCCGCGACACCTCGGCCGCGGTCACGCCAAGCGCCAACATGCGCGATGGGTCCAGCTCCACGCGCAGCTCGCGCGTGACGCCGCCGACGCGCGCCACCGAGCCCACGCCGCGCACGGCCAGCATGCGCTTGGCAACCTGGTTGTCGACAAACCATGAGAGCGCCTCGTCGTCCATGCTGCTGCTGGAGACGGTGTAGGTCAGGATGGGCGAGCCAGACAGGTTCATCTTCGTGATGACCGGGTCGCGCAGGTCGGCGGGCAGGTCGGCGCGGATGCGCGAGACCGCGTCGCGCGTGTCGTCCTGTGCTTCCTGCAGGGGCTTCTCCAGCCGGTACTCGACGGTGATCGCGGCCGAGCCGTCCTGCACCTTGGTGTAGATGTGCTTGACGCCCTGGACCGTGGCGATCGAGTTTTCGATCTTGCGCGCCACCTCGGTTTCCATCTGCGCGGGTGCTGCGCCCGGCAGCGAGGCGCTGACGATGATGGTGGGCAACTCGATGTCCGGGAACTGCTGGATCTTCATCGAGCGGAAGCCGTAGACGCCGGCGGCCGTCAGCATGATGAACAGCATGATGGCCGGCACCGGGTTGGCGATGCTCCAACGGGAAACATTGAACATGTCGATGTCTCCTCAGGGCGCCACGCGAACCGTGTCACCGTCCGCAAGGAAGCCGACGCCCGACTCGACGACCGCAGCGCCTGCAGCCAAGCCGGAGCGCACCTCGACGCGGTTGGCCTCGCGGCGGCCGACCTGCACCTTGGTCTGGCGCACCTTGTTGCCGTCGATGCGGAACACGTAGCTGAAGCCGTCGCGCAGCAGCACGGCGCTCTGCGGCAGCGACAGCGCGGCGCTCTCGCCGAGCACGAAGTCGCCGCGCGCGAACAGGCCGGCGCGCAATGCCTCGCCACCTTTCAGGTCCACGTAGACGAGGCCGTTGCGCGTCTGCGCATCGATCTGCGGCGCGATGCGGCGGATGCGCCCTTCCACCGGCGGCGCGCCGCTCGGCTGCACGCGCACGGCCTGTCCGGTGCGCAGCTGCGCGAGCTCGGGTCCGGGCACTTCGGCGCGCCACTCCAGCCTCCCGCCGCGCTGCAGGCGGAACAGCTCCTGCCCCGGCTGCACCAGCGCGCCGGGCGTGGCGATGCGGGCGCTGATGACGCCGTCGTCGGGCGCCGTGATCTGTGTGTACGACAGGCGCAGCTGGTCGGCCTGCACGCGCGCCTTCGCGGCGGCGACGCGGGCCTGCGCCGCGGCATCGGCGGCCAGCGCCTGGTCGATGGCCTGGGCTGACAGCGCCTCGCTGCCCTGCAGCGTTTTCACGCGCTCGGCCGTCAGGTGCGCCTCGCGCGCCGAGGCCTCGGCCTCCAGCAGCGCGGCCTTGCCGGCGGCGAGGTCGGCTTCGAGCGTGCCCGGGCTGAGCCGGGCGAGCAACTGGCCCTTCCTGACGCGGTCGCCGACGTCGACATTGAGCGCCGCCAGACGCTGTCCGGCACCGGTTCCGTCGCTGCCTGGCAGGAGGTTGTCATCGGCGCCGAGATCGGCGGCCAGCGGCTGGCGGCGCTCAATGTCGACGTCGGCGACCGCGTCAGGAAGGGCCAGTTGCTCGCCCGGCTCAGCCCGGGCACGCTCG
>SEEY01000568.1 GCA_004211235.1 Rubrivivax sp. | reverse complement strand
GGATTCCACCAACTTCTTTTTGTAGTTTTACTCCAATAGCATGCGCGCACTTTCAGGGAGTGCGGGCAAATGAATGCATGGGCGAACGGTTTGGCGCGGCAGGCGCGACATTTGGCCGGGGCGTTGGCGTTAGGCCTGATGGGCCTGCTGTCCGCCTGCGGCGGGGGAGAAGACCCCGTTTCTGGAGCGCCATCGGCCAGCGTCAGCGCCGCCGCAGCAGGAGACGCGGCCAAGGTCGAACTGCTGGCCGCCGTGCCGGCTATCGAGCCGCCGCGCGCCCGCATCGCCGCAGTCGCCACGCCCACAGCACCGGCGACGTCCCTGCGTGTTCACTACCGCCGCGCCGATGGCAACCCTGCGGGCTGGCAGATCCACACCTGGAACGCCGCGCAGAGCCCCGACTGGAACGCCGGCTGGAATGCCGGCGGCAGTGACGATTTCGGCGTCTTCTACGACGTGCCGCTGGCCGCCACCAGCGGCACTGTCGGCTTCCTTCTGCACAACGGCGACAACAAGGACAACGGCGGCGCCGACCAGAGCTATGTGCTGCAGGCCGGCGCCAACGAGATCTGGCGGCTGCAGGGCGATGGCGTCAACTATCAACAAAACCCGCTGCTGCTGGCTGCACCCGACATCAAGACCGTGCGCGTGCACTACAAGCGCTTCGATGCCGGCTATGCCGCCTGGGGCCTGCATCTGTGGAACGGCAGCGGGCTGAATGCGGCTGCGCTCCCGGCAGGCGTGCAGATCGAGAACTGGGGCCAGCCCGTGCCGCTGAGCGCGATGCCCGGCTACGCGGCCGCGGACGGCGAGGTCGTCTTCGACATCCCCGTGCTGAACCCGCAAGGCGACGTCAACCGCAAGGCGCTGGAATTCATCATCCACGGCATGCCGCCCAATGAGAACGACAAGGACGGCCGCGACAACAACATCCGCGTCGAGTTCGCGGCGCTGACGATCCAGAACCAGATCGGCCAGATCTGGCTGGTGGAGCGCGACGCCACGGTCTACTTCGCACCACCCGACCTGCGCCAGGTTTCCAGCACTGACGCACGCGCCGTGTGGCTGAACCGGTCGCTCGTGAAATGGCCGCGCGTCACCGCTTCCGGCAATGTGCGCCTGTATCACTCGGCCACCGGCCAGATCAACGTCGCCGCGGGCGCGCCCGTGCAAGGCGCCGACGGCTTCATCACGCTCGACCCCTTCAGCGGCACCGTGCCGGCGGCCGATGCACTGCGCTTCAAGTACGTCGGCAATGGCGCCGTCTTCAGCGTGCGCGCCGCCGACCTCGGCCGCCTGCCGACGCTGCACCAGCAGCAACTCGTGCTGGTGCAGGAAGACGGTGCAGGCAAGGTGCAGAACGCGACGACCGCACAGGTCGCGGGCGCACTGGACGACCTCTATGCCGCTGCCGGCAACACGCCCGACCTGGGCGCCGTTGCCAGCAACGGCAACACCCGCTTCAAGCTCTGGGCGCCGACTGCGCAGAACGTGTCGCTGGTGCTGACGACGGCCCTCGGCAACTCGGGCCTGACACGCACGACGACCGAGCCGATGGCCCGCGACGCTGCCACCGGCGTGTGGAGCCTGACCAAGCCAGGCCATCTGCAGGGCGCCACCTACCGCTACCAGGTGCAGGTGTTCGTCAAGGGCACGGGCCTGGTGAAGAACCTCGTCACCGACCCCTATTCGCTGGGCCTGACGCTGGGCAGCCAGCAGAGCGTCGTCATGGACCTGCAGGCCCAGGCGACCAAGCCCAACGGCTGGGACCAGAGCGCACCGCCCGCGATCGTCAACGCACCGTCCGACCTCAGCATCTACGAGCTGCACGTGCGCGACTTCTCGATCAACGACGCCACCGTGCCGGCCGCTAGGCGCGGCAAATACCTGGCCTTCACGGAGAGCAATTCCAACGGCATGAAGCACCTCGCCGCGCTGGCCGCCGCCGGCCTGACCGACGTGCACCTGCTGCCAGTGTTCGACATCGCCAGCGTCAACGAGAAGAGCTGCGTCACGCCCTCGCCTGCCGGCGCGCCGGACAGCGAGTCGCAGCAGGCCACGGTGGCCGCCACCGCCGGCAGCGACTGTTTCAACTGGGGCTACGACCCGCTGCAGTTCAGCACGCCCGAGGGCAGCTATTCCAGCAACGCCAGTGACCCGCTCGCCCGCGTCGTCGAGTTCCGCCGCATGGTGCAGGCGCTCAACGCCGCCGGCCTGCGCGTCGGCATGGACGTGGTGTTCAACCACACGACCTCGTCCGGCCAGAACGCGACGTCCGTGCTCGACAAGGTCGTGCCGGGCTACTACTACCGCCTCAACGCTGTTGGCGGCATCGAGCGCTCGACCTGCTGCGAGAACACCGCGGCCGAGAACCTGATGATGGCCAAGCTGATGATCGATTCGGCCGTCACCTGGACGCGCGACTACCGCATCAGCTCGCTGCGATTCGACATCATGGGCCACCATCCGCGGGCGGTCATCGAGGCACTGAAGGCGCGCGTCAAGACGGCCACCGGCCGCGAAGTGCAGATCGTCGGCGAGGGCTGGAACTTCGGTGAAGTCGCCAACGGCGCACGCTTCGTGCAGGCCGAGATGCTGTCGCTGAACGGCTCGGGCATCGGCAGCTTCAACCCGCTGATCCGCGACGCGGTGCGCGGCGGCGGCTGCTGCGACAGCGGCAACGCCGTCGCAGCGAACCAGGGCTATGTCAACGGCTTCTTCTACGACAGCAACGCCAGCGCCTCGGGCCAGAGCCGCGGCGAGCTGATGTGGTTCGGCGACCGGCTGAAGGCGTCGCTGGCGGGATCGATCCGCAGCTTCCAGATGCAGACGAGCTGGGACGCGAATCTGCGCCTGGACCAGATCGACGTCGGCGGCATTCCGGCCGGCTGGGTGCTGGAGCCGGGCGAGGTCGTCAACTACGTGGAGAACCACGACAACCTGACGCTGTTCGACAACAACGCCTTCCGCCTGCCCGCCGGCACCAGCCACGAAGACCGCGCCCGCGTGCAGATCCTGGCCAACGCCATCAATGCCTTCAGCCAGGGCGTGGCCTATTTCCATGCCGGCACCGACACGCTGCGCAGCAAGTCGCTGGACCGCAACAGCTACGACAGCGGCGACTGGTTCAACCGGCTGGACTGGAGCTATGCGGACAACGGCTTTGGCGCCGGCCT
>SEEY01000567.1 GCA_004211235.1 Rubrivivax sp. | reverse complement strand
GGTGCGGGTCAATCCCAGCGCGCGCAGCTTGGCCGCCACGGCCTTGACGAAGCCGGGCTCGCCGCCGGGAAACGTGCGCGCCAGCGCCGCTGCGGCGCGGTTCTCCGAGGCCATCAGCGCCATCTCGAGCGCAGCCTGGCGTGTCATCTGCGTGCCGACACGAACGCGCGACTTGCTGTGCTTGAGCGTGTCCACGTCGTCGTCGGTGATGCGCAGCTTCTCCTCGGGGTTGAGCTTGGCGTCGATGATGACCATGGCCGTCAGCAGCTTGGTCAGCGATGCGATGGGCACGATGGCATCGGCGTCGCGCGACATCAGCACCTTGCCGGTGGCGTCGTCCACAACGACGACATGCTTGGCATTGACCGGCAGGCGCAGCTGCTGGGCAGGCACCTCGGCTGCGGCGTTCGCCGCGGCTGCCGCCGGGCCCGCGGGCGGCTCGGGCGCTTCGCGGCCACGTGCCTGGACGACAAAGCTGGCCGCTGCGATCAGCAACGCCGGCAGGGCCAGCTTCCAGCCGGTCGCCTGCGGCCTGGGAGCGACCAGGCGCTCGACGCGGCGCAGCAGGTCGCCGCCTCGTGCGGCCAGTGCGACGGCGGGCATGGGACGCGGCTGAAGCTCGCTGAGAGCGTGCAGTGCACGGGCCAGGCCGCGCGGATCGTCCAGCAGCTCGGCAGCGATTTCGTCGGCCACGAGCTCGCGCTCGGCGCGCATGCGGGCGGAGAGCCACCAGACCGCGGGATGGAAGAACAGCAGCGCCTCCACCGCGCTCTGCAGCAGGTTGGCCAGGTAGTCCCACCGCTGCACATGGGCGAGTTCGTGGGCGAGCAGGGCTTCGAGCAGGTCGACGGGCAGGCGGCTGAGCAGGGCGGCAGGCAGCAGCACGCAGGGCTTGAACGTGCCGAGCGTGATCGGGCCGGACAGCTGGGGCAGCAGCCGCAGGGGCACCGGCTGCGCCAGGCCCATTCGGCGCGCCAGACGGTCCAGCCTCGCCTGCCACTCGGCTGGCGCCGGTACGCTGCGTCTGCGTGCCCGCCGCACCCACGCCAGGCCGAGCGCGAGGCGGCCCAACATCAGCGCGGCACCCAGCGCCCAGGCGGTGACGAGGGCCGGCATCTGCCCGTCAACTTGCATGTCGGTGGCCAGCTCGACGTCGGCCGGCGTGAGGTCCAGGCATTGCGCCAGCGGCAGCAGGAGGCACAGCCCCAGGCCAGCGGCGCAGACGGCGTAGCGCCAGCGCGCCGAGGCGCCGCGCAACGGCGCCAGCAGCAGCGCGGCCACGGCGCCGATGACGGCGCCCTGCCAGATGAAGTTCAGCAGGGCGAGGCCCCAGGCATTCATCGCCAGGTCAAGATTCATTGGCGCCCCCTTCGGGCTGCGGCCTGTCCCACGGGGAGAGGCAAGTTGCCCTGGGGCGGTCCTGAGCTGGGTTCACGCGTCATCTCCGATCTTGGTCAGCAGGCGGCGGATCTCCGCGCGCTCCTTGGCGCTGACATGGTTTTTCAGGGCCGCCAGGACGAGGGCCTTGCCCGAGCCCGCGAAGGCCTTGGCGATGAAGTCCTTGACGAGGGACTGCTGCAGCTTGTCCTGCGCATGGACCGGCGCATAAAGCTGCGGTCGCTGGCTCTCGTCGCGGCTCAGCAGACCCTTGCCGTACATGACCTGCAACTGGCGCAGCACCGTGGCGTAGGTGGCGTCGGGGCGGTCTGGCAGCAGGGCCTCGTGCACGGCCTTGGCATCGGCCGGCCCCAGGCGCCAAAGGACCTGCAGCAGGTCCAGTTCGGCGGCGGTGGGTCGGGCCGGCAGGGCGGCTTTGGCAGACATGAATTCAGAATAAACGTTCTAGAACTAAATGTCTAGAAAGTTCGTTCTGATCCGGCGCAGCGCCATGTTTTTCGTCGGTGCGGCATTCGCACCAGAATGTCACATCGTATGGGAGGTTAGGTGGCGCGGTCAGGCGCGCCGCCGTCAGAATCCTCCGCTGGCGAGGCCGGCCAGTCCCGTGCCGCGCATCGCCTTCCAGCCCCATCCCATGAGCCCGTTCCTGCCATCACCGTCCGCAGTGCCGGCGGTGCCTGCACCGACAGCGGCAAGCCGCCGGCGTTGCCTGCAGCTCGCCATGGCCGGCCTGATCGGCGGCCGAGCGGCGCTGGCCGCCGATGTGCCGGTGGTGCGCTACCCAGCGCCGCAGTCACCGCTCGACAATCGTTCCCTGGACCTGATCAATCTGCTGGCGGCCGCGCTGCGCCGCACGGTGGCCAGCCATGGGCCGGTGCGGCTGGAGGAGTCCGAGGAAGTCCTCACCGAGCTGCGGCAGTTTGCCGAGCTGAACGCGGACCGCGGCTCGCTGCACGTGACCTGGGCCACCCCCTCCGCCCAGCGGCAGACGCGCGCCAGGCCGGTGCTCTTCGACGCCCGACGCGGCCTGCTGGGCATGCGCATCTCCCTGATCGATCAGCGGCGGCTGGACGAGCTCGCCAAGGTGACCGACCTGGCATCGCTGCGGCGCTTCACGATCGGCCAGGGCCTGGCCTGGCCGGATGTGGACGTCTTCGAGGCGAGCGGCCTGAAGGTGTTCACGGTGTCCGGCTACGAGAACCTGTTCCGCATGCTGCTCGTGGGTCGGTTCGACCTGTTCCCGCGGGGCGTCGGCGAAGTGTTCGGCGAGTTCGATGCGCGCCACGCCAGCATGCCGCGGCTGGCGGTCGACCCCAGCCTGCTGCTGGTCTACCCCTATCCCTACCACTACTACTTCGCGCCGAGCCAGTCGGCGCTGGCGGCGCGGGTGGAGGCCGGACTGCTGGCGATGAAGGCGGACGGCAGCTTCGAGGCGCATCTGTGGCGCCATCACGGGGCGTCGGTGGCTCGTGCGGGCTTCAGCAAGCGCCGTGTGCTGCATCTGCGCAACCCCAACCTGCCGCCCGAGGCCGAACGCGACATCGAGGCGAACCTGGCCTGGTGGATGAAGACGCCGTCGGCCTATCGCTGACGTCTGGCATCCGCGCGCCGCCTTCCAGGCGGGCCCGCGGCGCGGCTCACATCACTTGGCGTCGAGTTCGCGGTGCCGCTTCAGCACATGGCCGTGGTGGCCGAACTGGCGGGCCAGCATCTCGACCAGATAGACCGAGCGGTGCTGGCCGCCGGTGCAGCCGATGGCCACCGTCAGGTAGCTGCGCTGGTC
>SEEY01000566.1 GCA_004211235.1 Rubrivivax sp. | reverse complement strand
GCCGTCGCTGCCGCTGACGGCGTGACCGAACGGTGAGGCCGCCACCATAATCCGCGCCACCATGAGCGCCGTCGACGCCCCGGTCCGAGCCACCTTTCCCGTCACCAAGATCCGCCGCCCGCTGCTGCGCGGCAGCCTCGTCGACCGTGCGCGGGTCGAGGCGGATGTCGCGGCGGCGCTGCTGCACGGCGGCGTGACGCTGCTGTCCGCGCCGGCCGGCTGGGGCAAGACCGTCACGCTGGCGCGCGCCCTCGCCCGCCTGCCCGACGGCGCCGCGGTGGCGTGGGTGTCGCTGGACGAGGACGACGACCTGCCGCGCCTGATCGGCTGCCTGATGGCCGCGCTCGACCCCTTCGACCTGCCCTGGCGCATCGACCCCGACGCGCTGGCCGCCATCGCGACCCAGCCCGGCAACCTGCGCCGTGTCGCCGACGAGCTGCTGAACGCGCTCGCGTCGACCGAGGCGCCGCTTGGCGTGCTCGCCTTCGACGACCTGCACCGCGTGCCCGACCGCCGCGCCTTCGAGCTGCTCGACATGCTGGCCGAGCAGCTGCCCCAGCCGTGGACGCTGGCGCTGGCGACGCGCGTGGACCCGCCCCTGGCGCTGGCGCGGCTGCGCGTGCGGGGCGAGCTCAGTGAGTTCCGCCAGCCGGCGCTGGCGTTCGCGCCGGCCGAGGTGCAGGCACTGCGAGACCTGCTCGGCAGCCGCGGCGCGCCCGCGGGCGACGAGCTGCTGGCGCGCACCGAGGGCTGGCCGGCCGGCCTGCGGCTGTGCCTGTCCGCCGCGCGGCCGGCCAGCGGCGAGGCCCAGCGCCTGGTCTTCGACTACCTGGCCGAGGAGATCTTCTCGGAGCTGCCGCCAGCCCTGCAGGGCTTCCTGCTGAAGGTCTGCGTGCTGCACGAGCTGCGTGCCGGCCGGTGCGTCGCCGTCGCCCAGGATCCGCGTGCGCTGCAATGGCTGGAAGACATCGAGCGCCGCGGCCTGTTCGCCAGCACGCTGGACGTTGCCGACGAGCTGACGCTGCGGCTGCACGACCTGTTCCGCGACTTCCTGCTCGACCGCCTGCGCCGCGAGCAGCCCGAGGCCTGGGCCGAGCTGCAGCAGCGCGCCGCGGCCGTCGAGACCGACCCGCTGCGCCGCATCGCCCACCTGCTGAAGGCCGGCGACTGGGACGCCGCCGAGCGGCAGCTGCTCGACGCCGTGCCCGGGCTGCTGCCGCACGGCGGCGGTGCGCAGGCCCTGCGGCTGGCGGCGCAGTTCCCGCCGGAGCGCCGGGCTGCGTCGCCGCGGCTGGCGCTGGTGCGCGGCCTGGTGGCCTGGCCCGGCTTCGAGTGGCGCACGATGCAGGAGGCAATGCAGCTGGCCGTGGACGGCTTCGAGCGCACCGGCGAGGCCGGGCCGCTGGTCATGGCGCGCGCGCTCAACGTGCTGGCGCTGACGGCCACCGGCCGCATCGACGAGGGCCGCGCCCAGCTTCTGGCCCTGGGCCCGGTGCCGCCGGTGCCGGCGCTGCAGGCCCAGGTGCAGGTGGCCAATTACTGGTCGGTAGGCGCCAGCGGCCCGGCGCAAGGCCCCGCGGCCTGCGTGCGCCGGCTCGTCGACATCCTGTCTGCCGGCGCGCCGCCCGCGCTGTGGTTCAGTTGCGCGCCTCACTTCATGTTGATCGGCCGCGAGGGCATGAACGCGGCCCTGGCGCAGTACGTGTCCATGGCCCGCGCGGCGGCCGGCGACGGCCATGCGCCGCTTCGGGCCGTGGCCAATATCCTGGACGCCTGGCTGCTGATGTGGCGCGGCGAACTGGACGCAGCCGCGGAGCGCTTTGCCGAGGTCGACGGCGACAACCGCTGGCTCGGCGAGCCGCGCAACCTGCGCATTCCGATGCAGAGCTTTCGCTGCCTGTGGCATGCATTGCGCGGTGAGACGGCGCCATTCCTGGCGCTCGGCGAGGCCGTGCTGGCCGACGTCGACAGCGACCCACAGCGCCGCGGCACCTGGCGCGGCGTCTACCTCTACATGATCGCCCGCCTGGCCGCAGGCCTGGACGACTGGGCGGTGGCCGGTCGCTATCTCGGCGAGCTGCAGCGCACGCCGGCCGACCAGGAATGGCCCTACATGGCCCTGGCCCGCGCGACGCTGGCGGGCCAGTTCGCGCTACGCGCTGGGCGCGTGCAGGCCGCCATCGACGCGCTGCGGCCGGCTGCCGCGGGTGCGCACGAGGTCGACAGCTTCGGTGTGCATGCCACGTCGCGGCTGCTGCTGGCGCAGGCCGAGCTGCAGGCCGGTGACGCGCCGCGCGCGGCGCAGGCGCTGGCACCGCTGCTCGGCGCACAAGGCCGCGACGAGATCGGCGGCGTGCTGGCCACGGGCGCCACCGTGCTGGCCGACCTGGTGGCCGCGGACTGGCAGGGCGCGCTGGATGCCCACGGCCTGGCCGTGCTGCAGCGCTGGCTGGCCCTGAGCCGCCGCCTGCGTGCCGGCTCCCCGACGGCCACCGTGGAAGTCACCGCAGCGCCGGGCGGCAGCCCGCTCCCGCCCGGCGTCCACCCCTTGAGCGAGCGCGAGCAAGAGGTGCTGCAGCGCATCGCCGAGGGCGACAGCAACAAGCTCATCGCCCGTCAGCTGGACCTGAGCCCGCACACCGTCAAGCGCCACGTGGCCAACATCCTCGACAAGCTGTGCCTGGCCTCGCGCGGCCAGGCCGCCGCGTGGTACCGGGCGAACGGCGCAGGGCCGACCTAGCGGTTCAGCCGTGCGCGCGTTCGGCCGCCTTGGCCGTGCCGCGGCGAACGCGCGTGGCCACGAGCGCCATCGCGGCCAGTACGGCCAGGGCCAGGGAGCCGGGCTCGGGCAGGGACGTCGGGCCGTCGACGACGCCGTCGATCCGCACCGTCAGCAAGCCGTTGTCGAAGGCCATCGCTTCGCTGAAGGCCGCGCCGTTATTGGCGAAGTTGTAGAAGCCGCCGAGGCTGAAGCTGGCGTTGCCGTCCAGCAGCGTCGCCACCAACAGGGCGAAGTCGACGTAGGCCGGGCTCAGCGTGGCGCTCGGCGCGGCGGCTGTGACCGAGGCGATCGCGCGGCGGTTGCTCGTGCCTTCGTCCATGAAGCCGAGCTCGACGCCGGGGATGCCGCCGCCGTCGTGGGTCGGGAACAGGGCGGGCTCGTCGTAGCGGCGATCCGTGCTGGTG
>SEEY01000565.1 GCA_004211235.1 Rubrivivax sp. | reverse complement strand
CAGCACGACCGACGAATCCTTGCTCTCGATGGCGAAGTTGCCGCTCAGCTGCACGAAACCGAAGGCGTCCAGCGTCAGCGTGCCGCTGGCCTTCAGCATGCGGCCGTCGGCGCCGGACATGTCCAGCGTCAGCGTGTCGTTGGTGCCGGTGGCGACGACGAGGTTCTGCGCCGCGTAGTCGGCCACCGGGTCGGCCAGTTGGCCGGCCTGGTTGAGCGTGATGGCGAGGTTGCTGCCCGACAGCGTCAGGCCGTCGATACCGACCAGTGCGACGCTGCCGACGCTGGCCTGCAGGCTGGTCCAGCTGCGCGCCGGCGTCGCCTTGGCGGACTGCATCGCCAGCGCGAATTCGGCGTTGGTCAGCGTCAGGCCGAGGCGGTCGGCCGAGCCGCCGTTGTTGCCGGCAAAGCCGTTGATGGCGCTCCCGCCGACCGTCAGCAGGCGCGTCTGCACCGTGCTGCCGTCGGCCAGCTTCAGCGACGAGTCCTTGCTCTCGACGGCGAAGTTGCCGCCGAGCTGCACGAAGCCGAAGGCATCCAGCGCCAGCACGCCGCTGGCCTTGAGCATGCGGCCATCGCTGCCGGCCATGTCCAGCGTCAGCGTGTTGGCCGGGCCGGTGGTGACGACCAGGTTCTGGGCGGCGTAGTCGGCCACCGCATCGTTCAGCTGCCTGGCCTGGTTGAGCTTGAGGGCGAGGTTGCTGCCCGACAGCGTCAGGCCGCTGATGCCGACCAGCGCGACGCTGTCGACACTGGCCTGCAGGCTGGTCCAGCTGCGCGCGGGCGCTGCCTTGCTGGACTGCATGGCCAGAGCGAACTCGGCGTTCGTCAGCTGCAGGCCGAGTTTGTCGGCCGAGTTGCCGTTGTTGCCGGCAAAGCCGTTGATGCCGGCGCCGCCGACGGTCAGCAGGCGGGTCTGCACGACCTCGCCGCCGGCCAGCGTGACCGACGCGTCCTTGCTCTCGATGGCGAAGCCGCCGCTGAGCTGCACGAAACCGAAGGCGTCGAGCGCCAGGTCGCCGCTGGCCTTCAGAATCTGGCCTTCGCTGCCGGAGAAATTCAGCGTCTTGCTGGTGGTCGGGCCGGTGGCTACGACGAGGTTCTGGGCAGCGTAGTCGGCGACCTTGTCATTCGGCTGCTTCGCCTGATTGAGCTGGATGGACAGGTTGGTGCCGGCCAGCGTCAAGCCATCGATGCCGACGAGCGCCACGCTGGCGACAGTGGCCTGCAGGCTGGTCCAGCTGCGTGCCGGCGTGGCCTTGCTGGACTGCAGCGCCATCGCGAACTCGGCGTTGGTGAGCGCCAGGCCGACGCGGTCCGCCGACGCCCCGTTGTTGCCGGCGAAGCCGTTGATGCCGGCGCCGCCGATGACCAGCAGGCGCGTGGCGACGGTCCCGCCGTCCGCGAGGACCAGCGTCGAGTCCTTGCTCTCGATGGCGAAGCTGCCGCTGAGCTGGACGAAACCGAAGGCGTCCAGCGCCAGCACGCCGCTGGCCTTGAGCACGCGGCCGTCGCTGCCATTCATGTCCAGCGTCAGCGTGTTGCCAGGCGCCGTGGCGACGACGAGGCTTTGCGCGGCGTAGTTGGCGACCGCGTCGTTGGCGCCCTTGGCCTGGTTGAGCTTCAGCGCGAGGTTGCTGCCCGAGAGCGTGAGGCCGCTGATGCCGACGAGGGCAACGCTGTCGACGCTGGCCTGCAGGCTGGTCCAGCTGCGCGCCGGGGCGACCTTGCTGGACTGCAGCGCAAGCGCGAACTCCGCGCCGGTCAGCGTCAGGCCGAGCTGGTCGGCCGAGCCGCCGTTGTTGCCGGCAAAACCGGCAATGCCGGCGCCGCCGATGGCCAGCAGCCGGGTGTTGACAACCTCGCCGCTGGCCAGCGTCAGCGTCGCGTCGCGGCTTTCGAGCGTGAAGCCGCCGCTGAGCCGCACGAAGCCGAAGGCGTCGAGATTCAGCGTGCCGCTGGCCCGCAGGATTTCGCCATCGCTGCCCGAGAAGGCCAGCATGCGCGAGGTGCTGCTGCTGGTGGCGACGGCGAGGTTCTGCGCCGCGTAGTTGACGACCGAGTCGCCAACCTGGCTGGCCTGGTTGATCGTGACGGCCAGATCGCTGCCGCCCAGCGTCAGCCCGCCGATGCCGACCAGCGAGACGCTGGCGACCTTGGCGTCGAGCGTCGTCCAGCTGCGCGTGGGCGTGGCCTTGCTGCTCTGCAGGGCGAGTGCGAAGTCGAGGTTGGTCAGCGTCAGGCCGACGCGATCGGCGGAGGCGCCGTTGTTTCCGGCAAAGCCGCTGATGCCGGTGCCGCCGACGGTCAGCAGACGGGTGGCGACTGTCGAGCCGTCGGCCAGCACGACGCTGGCATCGCTGCGCTCGATGGCGAGGCTGCCGCCGACGCTGAAGAAGTCGAAGACGTTCAGCGACAGCATGCCGCTGGCGCGCAGCAGCTCACCGGCGCTGCCGGCCATGTTCAGCGTGATGGGGTCGGCGCCCGTGGCCACCGTCAGCGCCGTGGCGCCGTAGTCGATGACGCGATCATTCAGCACCGTGGCCTGGTTCAGGCTGACGGCCAGGTTGCTGCCCGTCAGCGTGACGCCGTCGACACCGACCAGGCCGACCGTGCCGGCCTTGGCCTGCAGGCTGGTCCAGCTGCGGGCGGCGTTGGTGCTGTCCGAGAACATCGCCAGGGCGACGTCCAGGCCGCTCAGCGTCAGGCCCATGGCGCTGGACTGGCCGGCGTTGATGCCCGCAAAGCCGCTGACGCCGGCCGCGCCGACGCTCAACATGCGCGTCTGCACGACCTCGCCGCCGGCCAGCGTGACGGCCTGGTCGCTGCGCGTGACGGCCAGGCTGCCGGTCAGGCGGACGAAGTCGTAGAGGTCGAAGGTCAGCGTGCCGGCCACCTGCATCAGGCGGCCACGCGAGCCGGCCATGTCCAGCGTGATCGGCGTGGCGCCGGTTGGCACGCTCAGCACGGTGCGGCCGGGGCCGTAGTCGACCACCGAGTCGCCGACGTTGCGGGCGCTGTTGACGTTGACCGACAGCCCGCTGCCCGTCAGCGTGACGCCGGCCAGGCCATTCAGGCTGACGGACGTGGCGCTGGCCTGCAGGCTGGTCCAGCCGCGCGTGGCGTCGTTGCGCACGCTCATCAGCGCCAGTGCGAAATCCAGGCCGGCCAGCGCCACGTCCGTCAGCCT
>SEEY01000564.1 GCA_004211235.1 Rubrivivax sp. | reverse complement strand
CACTTCCTGCGTGCGGATGTTCTCGGCCACGACCTTGATGCCGACCTCCATGGACGAGGTGCCTGTCATGTTGATGCAGGCCAGGAAGGTGACCAGCTCGCCGACGTGGATGGCCTGGCGAAAGATCACCCGGTCCACCGACAGCGTGACGACGTAGCGGCCGGCATAGCGGCTGGCGCAGGCGTAGGCGACCTGGTCGAGCAGCTTGAGGATGTTGCCGCCGTGGACGTTGCCGGAGAAGTTGGCGGTGTCCGGCGTCATCAGCACCGTCATCGTCAGTTGGTGGGCGGGCAGGTCCATGGCCGTTGTGGGAAGGTTCAGCGAAAGACGTGGATTGTCGTGCTGCGGAACACCTCGCCCGGCCGCAGCACGGTGCTCGGCCAGTCACTGCTCGCTTCATGATGCGGCGAATCGGGGTTGTGCTGCGTCTCGAGGCACAGGCCGTCGCCCTGGCGGTAGATGCGCCCGCCGGGCTCTTTGCTGGCCGCCAGGCTGCCGTCCAGGAAGTTGCCGGAATAGAACTGCATCGCCGGCTCGCTGGTCAGCACGTGCATGCTGCGGCCGGAGTGCGGGTCTTCCAGCGTGGCGGCGCGGCGCAGGCCGTCGGCATCGACATCGCCGTCCAGAAGCCAGTTGTGGTCATAGCCCTTGGCGCGCAGCAGCTGGGGGTGGGCCTGGCGGATGCGCGCCTCGATGGCCGTGGCCTCGCGGAAGTCGAAAGGCGTGCCTTCGACCGTCGCATGCCCCTGCGGGATGAGGTGCTCGTCCACCTCGCTGTAGCGGGCGGCGGGAATCGTCAGCCGATGGCCCAGCACGGAGCCCTGGCCGGCAAGGTTGAAGTAGTCGTGGTGCGTCAGGTTGACGACGGTGGCCCGGTCGGTCGTGGCTTCGTAGTCGATGCGCCAGCTGTTGTCGGTGGCACTGACCGAATAGCGCACATAGACCCTCAGTTCGCCGGGAAAGCCCTGTTCGCCGTGCGGGCTCGTGTAGCTGAACAGCAGCGCCTCGGCTTCTCCGGCCCGCGGCTCGACCCGCGTGGCCTGCCACAGCCGGTGGCCGAAGCCCTCGGTGCCGCCGTGCAGGCAATTGGGGCCGTCGTTGCGGGGGAGCGTGTGCGTCACGCCGTCCAGCTCGAAGCTCGCGCCCGCGATGCGGTTGCCGTAGCGGCCGACGATGATGCCGAAGGACGGGTTGCGGTGGACGTAGTCGTCCAGGTTGTCGAAACCCAGCACGACGTTGCCCGGATGGCCCTGTGCATCCGGCACCCACAGGCCGGTGACGATGCCGCCGAGGGTGATGGCGGTCAGCGTGAGGCCGAGGCCGTTGTCGAGGGTGTACTCATGCACAGCCCGGCCGTCGGGCATCACGCCGTAGTCGCGGCACTGCATCGTCAGACCCAGCCGCCGTCGACGATGAAGTCCTGCGCCGTGCACATGGCCGAGTCATCAGCCGCGAGGAACAGCGCCATCGCCGCGATGTGCTGCGGCATCAGCGGCTCGTTGATGCACTGGCCCTTCGCGATCTCCTGCTTGGTCTCTTCGGTGACCCAGAGCTTGAGCTGCTTCTCGGTCATGACCCAGCCTGGCACCAGCGTGTTGACGCGGATCTTGTGCGGGCCGAGGTCGCGCGCCAGACAGCGCGTCAGGCCCTGGGCCGCCGCCTTGCTGGTCGTGTACGCCGGCATGCCGCCCTGCTTGAGCATCCAGCTGACGGAGCCGAAGTTGATGATGCTGCCGCCACCGGCCGCCTTCATGTCGGGCAGCACGGCCTGGGCAGTGAAGAACTGGTGCTTCAGGTTGACAGCGGTGCTCGCGTCCCAGAACTCGGACGTCGTGTCTTCGACGGCGTGGCGCTTGTCGTTGGCGGCGTTGTTCAGCAGCGCCGTGAACGGACCGGTGCGCTCGCGCAGCGAGGCGATGGCCGCGCGCAGTGCCTCGACGTTGGCCAGATCGGCGGCCGCGAATTGCGGTGCATGGCGCGAGCCGGCGAGGCGGGCGGCCAGCGCGTGACCTTCGTCCGCAGCCAGGTCGATGAAGGCCACCCTGGCACCCTGCTCGGCAAAGGCTTCCACCAGCGTTTCGCCGATGCCGGTCGCGCCGCCGGTGATCAGGACACCCCGGTCCTGAAGGCTGGGATAGCGGGCATGGGCACTCATCGAACTGTCTCCTGGGCAAGGCTGGCCGGCTTCTCTGGCCGTGCGATGACAAGATTATTAGTCATACTTTTTAGTTTGCAAAGTTGAGGAACAGGGGGTTAACCCCAATCATCAACGTCAAATAGTCATACTTTAATTACGACACGCCAGCGACAACAGCCGGCCCTGCGCCACTCGCTGGCGCTTGATCCAACTTCCCCCAGAGACAAGGGACCGCACCATGAGCGCCTCCACCACCCGCCCCGCACGACCCTACCGCGGCGTCTTCCCGGTCGTGCCGACCATCTTCCACGCCGACGGCACGCTGGACGTTCCCGGTCAGCTGCGCTGCGTCGATTTCATGATCGATGCCGGCTCCACCGGCCTGTGCATCCTGGCGAACTTCTCCGAGCAGTTCGTGCTGTCGGACGGCGAGCGGGAGACGCTGACGCGCGCCATCCTCGAGCACGTCGCCGGCCGCGTGCCGGTCATCGTCACGACGACCCACTACTCGACGCAGATCTGCATCGAGCGCAGCCGCCTGGCCGAGTCGCTCGGCGCGGCGATGGTGATGGTCATGCCGCCGTACCACGGCGCCACCTTCCGCGTGTCGGAAGGCCAGATCGAGAGCTTCTACCAGCGCCTGTCCGATGCGATCGGCATTCCGATCATGATCCAGGACGCCCCGGTGGCCGGCACGCCGCTGTCGGTGCCCTTCCTGGCGCGCATGGCGGCCAACATCACCAACGTGAAGTACTTCAAGCTGGAGATGCCGCAGGCCGCCGCCAAGATGCGCGAGCTCATCCGCGTCGGTGGCGCCGCCATCGAAGGCCCGTGGGACGGCGAGGAAGCCATCACGCTGCTGGCCGACCTGGACGCCGGCGCCACCGGCGCGATGACCGGCGGCGGCTTCCCGGACGGCATCCGGCTGATCTTCGACGCCTTCCACCGCGGTGACCGCGAGGAAGCCGTCGTCCAGTACGGCCGCTGGCTGCCGCTGATCAACTACGAGAACCGCCAGGGCGGCATCCTGACGGCCAAGGCCTTGATGAAGGA
>SEEY01000563.1 GCA_004211235.1 Rubrivivax sp. | reverse complement strand
AAAGAAAAAGCCCCATCCGCTTTCGCGAATGAGGCTTTGATTTGGCTCCCCGACCTGGGCTCGAACCAGGGACCTACGGATTAACAGTCCGGCGCTCTACCGACTGAGCTATCGAGGAATTGTTCGGTATGGGTGCTCGCAGTACGGTGGCTGCGTGCCTTCTCTGCTTGAAGACAGCGCCGAAGCGCTGTTTTCGGAGTCAGCCGTCGCTTGCGCGGCGGCTTTTGTCTTGGCTCCCCGACCTGGGCTCGAACCAGGGACCTACGGATTAACAGTCCGGCGCTCTACCGACTGAGCTATCGAGGAACAGAGCCCGTGACTATAGCCTGGATTTCGGTGCGGTCACAAGCGAACCTCCAGGCTGGCGCGCAAAGTTCTCCCGCTCAGCGGATAGAGGTAGCTGTGCTCGAACTGCCAGGGCGACTCGCGCCAGGCGCGGCGATTGGTCAGGTTGTCCACCGCAGCGCGCCAGATCCAGGTCTGGTTGCCCATGCCCTGCGTGTAGCGCAGGCCAGCGTCGGCGACGGTCCAGGCGGGGATGGCGATGCTGTTGTCGGGCGTGGCGAAGCGGCTGGCTTCGTGGCGCAGGCCAAGCTGGGCTTGCAGGCCCGGGAACAGGTCATGACGCAGATGCAGCTTGATCGTCGTCTCCGGCACGTTGGGCGGGCGCAGGCCGTTGAGGCTGGCGTCCGTGCTGCCCTCGTTGCGGGCATGCAGACGCATGGCGCTGGCGAACAGACCGCCGCCGCTCCATTTGAGGTCGGCGCTGGCTTCGATGCCGCGGTGGCGGGCGTAGCCATCGGCACGACGCTCGCAGGTGCCTGGGTCGTCGCACGTGCCGATGTCGCGCCACGCGGGGCGCCGAATGTCGAACAACGTCAGCGAGCCTTCAACGCGCTGAGTGCCGGTTTTCAGGCCAAGTTCGGCTTGGCGGCTCTTGAGTGCGGGCAGTGCTTCGCCGGGCTTGGGGGCCGGGGCGGGCCGCTGGTAGCGGGAGCGGTTGGGGATGACCTCGCTTTCTATGCCCTGGCCCCAGCTGGCGTAGACCAGCCAGTCGCTGGCGATGGCGTGGCTGAGAGCCACCCAGGGCGTGGTGACGCCCTGCGAGTAGTCGGTGGCACGCGAGCCGTCGGTGCGCACGCTTTCCCGGTGCAGGCGGGTGTACCGCAGGCCGAGCCAGGCGCTGGTGCGGGCGGTCAATGCGACGCGGTCGCGCAGGTAGAGCTCGTTGCTGCGTTCGTCCCGGTTGGTGTTCTCGTCGGTCAGCTCCGGCGCTGCAGGCGTCACGGCGCTGCCGTCGATGTTGCCGGTGCCCGCCCAGTTGTAGGCCTGGCGCTGGAAGCGGCTCTTGAAGTGGCTCGTCAGTCCACCGACGGTGACGTCATGGCGCAGGCCGGCGAGCTGCAAGGGGCCGCTCGCGGAGACGTCCAGCGACGTCGTGTCGCGGTGCTCGTTCTCGCTGCGGAAGTCGTACAGGTCATAGCTGCCGTCGGGGCAGAAGCGGTCGGCGTAGTAATCGCCGTTGGCGGCACTGCAGCCATACGCATAGGCGAGGCGGTCGTCGGTGCGCAGGCGCTGGATGCCCAAAGCGGCCTGGGTGCGCCAGTCGCCGGCCAGCTTCTGCTGCACGCGCAGCGAGGCGTGTGTGTTGTCGAAGACGACCGGCAGGCTCCAGGGCTGGTTGTTGAGATTCAGGTTGGGGTCAATGCGCTTCGCGTCCGGCAGCTGGTTGCCGATCAGGCTGAAGCCTTGCTGACTCGGCTGGCTTTGATGGTTGACCTCGATCTCGGCCTCGACGAGCGTGTCGGCACTGACGCGCCAGTCCGTGGCCAGCGCCGCCGTGTGCGCCTTGCCCTCGCTGTTGCGCAGCGCCGGGTCGAGGTGGCTGGCGGACAGGTTCACACGCACACCGAACTCGCGGTTCGCGCCGAAGCGCTGCGAGTGGTCGAGACTCGCCTGCACCGTGCCGCCCTGGATGACGCCGAGCACCAGCGCGGTCGCGTCATCCGCCAGGGGGCGCTTGACGACCAAGTTGACGAGGCCGGCGGGCGAACTCGTGCCGGCCTGGATGCCGGAGCTGCCTTTCAGCACTTCGGTGGCCGACTTGTTGACCAGCGACAGCGCCGTCTGGCCGCTGATGGGCAGCCCGTCGCGGCGCAGGTTGAAGCGGTTGTCGAGGTCGAAGCCGCGTACCTTGAGCTGCGACCAGTAGCCGACGGCGTTGTAGGCGTCGGAGACCGAGGCGTCCAGCCGCGTGATGCCGGACAGCTCGCCGATGCCGAGGTCATTCAGCCGTTCGGCCGACAGGCTCAGCGCCTGCATGGGCAGCCTGGCCGGCGGGTCGGTGAAGCCGGTCAGCGCGGGCGCGGCCTCGGTGGCCTTGCCGGTCACGCTGACCTGGGGCAGGGTCTGCGCCGCAGCGAAATGGGAAGCGAGCAGCGCCGTGGCGGCGCCGAGGACGGAGAGGGAAAGGTTTGCCATCGGAATGCGGAACGATGGCAGGTCGGCAAACGACAGGGCCCGGGGGCGGGAGACGACGAATCGGCCCGGGCTTTCAGCGTGCTTCCCTGCGCGAGGATTACCTCAATCAGGTTCAAAGGGACTGTCTCAGTCGCGCTGCCGAAGCCGGCGCAACACCCCTAGCGAAGTGCCGGCGGGAGGACCCGTCGGCAGACGGGATTCTACTGACGTCGGCGGCAGGAATTGCCGGGCACGCCGCTTGCTGCAGTGCAGCATCGGCAATCCGTTTTTTGTAGAGGAGCAGAGCCATGTCCGACCACACCCCGACTCACGGCGCCCAGCACGCCCAGCGCATCGGCCTCCATGAAGACCAGGAAGTGCATGGCTGGTGCGAGACGCTCGGCGTCACGGAGGAGCAGCTCCGAGTGGCGATTGCTGCCGTGGGCGACGAGGCCGACGAAGTGCGCAGCCATTTCGGCCAGCAGAGCTGACGCCTCGATTCAGGGCATGAAGGGCCGCTGCGGAGCTCGGCCGTTCAGCGGCTCAGCGGCTGGTTCCCGCGCTCAATCGAATACCGGCGACTCCACACCCAGCACCTTGTGCAGCTTGGGGCTGGTCGTCGTGTATTGCAGGTGCACGCGCTTGTCGGGAAACACGTAGGGCGCCGCGCCGAAGGCGGCCAGCGCCGCTTCGTGGAAGCCGCTCAGGATGAGCTTCTTCTTGCCCAGGTAGGTGT
>SEEY01000562.1 GCA_004211235.1 Rubrivivax sp. | reverse complement strand
ACCGTGGGCCAGGGCACCCGCGTGACGATCACGCGCTGGAAGTAGGCGCATGCGGCCTTACGAAAAGTTTGCTGTCGAGGACGCCAGCCAGGTCGGCGAGGTGCGCCGCGCGGCGCAGTTGCTCGCCCATGAGCTCGGCTTCGACGAGACGGCCGCGGGGCGCCTGGCGCTCGGCGTCACCGAACTCGGCACCAACCTCGTCCGCCACGCGGGCGGTGGCGCGCTGCTGCTGGGCGTGGACGGCGGCGCCGTGGAACTGCTGTCCCTGGACAGCGGCCCGGGCATGGATGTGCAACGCTGCCTGGGCGATGGCTATTCGACCGGCGGCACCGCGGGCACCGGGCTGGGCGCCGTGAAGCGCCTGGCGGACCGGTTCGACGCGTTCTCCCTGGCCGGGCGCGGCGCCGTCATCTCGGCGCGCTTCGGCGCCCCGCCGGCGGCCGTGAGCGGTTTCAGCATCGGCGCCGTCGGCCTGGCGGCGCCGGGCGAGCGTGTGTCCGGTGACGGCTGGGGCCTGCGCGCACGCGACGGCCACGTCTCGCTGATGCTGGCCGACGGGTTGGGCCATGGCCCTGAGGCTGCCGACGCGGCTGACATGGCGCTCATGCTGTTCCAGCGCTCAAGCCAGGCCAGCCCGGCCGCGCTGCTGGAAGACGCGCACCCGACGATGCGCAGCACGCGCGGGGCGGCCGTCGCCATCGTCTCGCTGGCCGCCGCACCCGCCGGGCTCACGCTGGCCGGCGCGGGCAACATCATCGGCCGGCTGATCTCGGGCGTCAGGGACCGCAGCCTGCTCACCCAGCCCGGCACGCTCGGCGTGCAGATCCGTCGCCTGCAGGACAACGCGCACGACTGGCCGGAACATGCGGTCCTGGTGCTGCATTCCGACGGCATCGTCTCGCGCTGGAATCTCGAAGGCGCGGAAGGCCTGCTGCGATGCGAGCCCATCGTCCTCGCCGCCTGGATCCTGCGCGACCATTGCCGGGGCCGCGATGACGCGACCGTCGTCGTGGTGCGGCGCCACTGAACGGCCGGACACACGATGCACGAAGAGCCCGTTCCCGACATCGCTACGCTGCAGGCGGCGCTCGAGGAATCTCGTGAGCAGGTCCGGCTGCTGCAGCAGGAGCTGGACGAGACCAACGGCGGCGTGCTCGCGCTCTACGCCGAGCTGGACACGCAGGCCCAGCAGCTGCGCCAGGCGACCGAGCTGAAGAGCCGCTTCCTGGCCTACATGAGCCACGAGTTCCGCACGCCCATCGCGTCGATCCGCAGTCTCACCCGGCTGCTGCTCGACCGCCTGGACGGCCCGCTCACCGTCGAGCAGGAGAAGCAGATCAACTTCATCCGCACGACCTCGGAGGAGTTCGCCGAGATGGTGAACGACCTGCTCGACCTGGCCAAGGTCGAGGCCGGGCGCATCGACGTGTCGCCGGGCTGGTTCGAGCTGGTGGACCTGTTCTCGGCACTGCGCGGCATGTTCAAGCCGGTGCTGGTGAACCCCGACGTGCAGCTGGTCTTCGAGGAGCCGCAGGGCACGATGCAGCTGTTCACCGACAACGCCAAGCTGTCGCAGATCCTGCGCAACTTCATCTCCAACGCGCTGAAGTTCACCACCCGCGGCGAGGTGCGCGTGTCGGCCGTGCAGGAAGGTGAATTCATCGTCTTCTCGGTGACCGACACGGGGATCGGCATCGCGCCTGAGTTCCATTCGGCCATCTTCCAGGACTTCGCCCAGCTCGACTCGCCCATCCAGAAGCGCCTGCGCGGCACGGGACTGGGCCTCTCGCTGAGCAAGCGCCTGGCCGAGCTGCTGGGCGGCAGCATCGCGCTGCAGAGCGAGGCAGGCACCGGCTCGGTGTTCTCCGTCACCGTGCCGCTGCGGCTGGCCACGGCGGCTCCGGATACGGCATCGGCATGAGCCAGGCGCAGTCTCCTGTGTCGTCGGGCGTTCGCAAGCTGGACCGCTCGCGGCACCGGCTGCTGGTGGTCAACGACGATCCGGTCGGCCGCTACACCACCGTGCGCCAGCTGCAGTCGGCGGGCTTCCCGGTCATCGAGGCAGGCACCGGCATGCAGGCGCTGGCGCTGGCCGACGAGAGCCTGTCCGCGGTCGTGCTGGACATTCACCTTCCCGACATCGACGGCCTGGAAGTCTGCCGGCGTCTGCGCCGCCAGCCCACCACCTTCAAGCTGCCGGTCATCCACCTGACCGCGGCCTACCTGACCGACGAGGACAAGGTGCGCGGCCTGGATGCCGGCGCCGACGCCTACCTCACCCATCCCGTGGAGCCGGCGGTGCTGGTGTCGACCATCCAGGCCCTGGTGCGCACGCGCGAGGCCGAGGATGCGATGCGCAACAGCGAGGCCAAGTTCCGCGCGGCCTTCGAGCGCGCGCCCAGCGGCATGGGCCTGCTGGACCTCGCCCACGCCCGGCTGCTGGACGTGAACCCGGCCTTGCAGGCCCTGCTTGGCCGCACCCAGGCCGAGGTGACGGGCCGGGCGCTGGGCGACTTCGTCGCCCCGGCCGACGCGGCGGTGGCCGAGTCCTTCGTGCGCGGGCTGTCCCTCGACGGCGCGCCTGCGCAATTCCAGCTCCAGCAGCCCGACGGCCGGCTCGTGCCCATCGAGTGGGCGGGAGCGAGCTACATCGAACCCGGCATCGCCATGATCGTGGCGACCGACATCTCGCAACGGCTGCTGGTGGCCCAGCAGCGCGAGGAACTGCTGGAGCGCGAGCAAAGCGCGCGCGGCACTGCCGAACGGCACAGCCGGCTCAAGGACGACCTGATCGCCGTGCTGTCGCACGAGCTGCGCACGCCGCTGAACGTCATCCTGAACTGGGCCCACATGCTGCGCAAACGCAGCCAGCCGGACATGTTGGAGCGCGGCCTGGCCGCCATCGAGCGCAATGCAGAAATGCAGGCGCGGCTGATCTCCGACATTCTCGACATGTCGCGCCTGAACCTGGGCAAGCTGCCGCTGAACCGCGACTGGGTCGACGCCGGCAGCCTCATCGCTGCGGCCGCCTCGGCCGTGCAGCCACTGCTGCAGCGCAGCGGGCACCGCCTGCGCCTCGATCTCGCGCAACAGGATTTCAAGCTCTATGCCGACGAGTCGCGCATGCAGCAGGTGCTGTGGAACCTGATCGGCAACGCGGTCAAGTTTTCGCCGGCCGGCAGCGAGGTCACGCTGGCC
>SEEY01000561.1 GCA_004211235.1 Rubrivivax sp. | reverse complement strand
CACTGGGCACCGTCACGGCGTTGACGCCCGCGGCTGCGCTGGCGGGCCTCGCCACGACGTCGGGCGCCTTGGTGCTGAACGCCGGTGGCGCCATCGCGTTGAACTCGGCGGCGGTCAGCGGCAGCCACCTGCGCCTGAGCGCGGCGACGGCGCTGAACGTCACTGCGAGCGCGACGAGCACCGGCGGCCAGATCTCGCTGCTGGCGGGCGGCGCCATCACCCATGCGGTGGCGGGCTCGGTCGCCACGGCCGGCGGTGTCATCGACGAAGAAGCGGGCGGCGCCTTGACGTTCGCAGCTGGCACCACGGTGGCCAGCAACGGCGGCCGGATGCGTCTGCAAAGCGGCGGCGCGTTGACGCTGGGTCAGCTGGATGCGGGCCTCGGCGAAGCCTGGCTACAGGGCAGCCGCATCGTTGCGGCGGCAGGCAGCAGCGCGGTGGACCTGAAGGCCGGCGCCACCCGGCTCATCGCCACCGGGACCGGTGCTTCCGACGGTCTCGGCATCAGCACCGACGCGCTGTCCCTGGCCGTGCAGCGCCTGGCCGCGCGATCCGCCGGCAGCGGCGGCGTGTTCATCGCCGAAGCGGATTCGGTGGCGCTTGACGGGTTGCTGGCCAGCGCCGGCACGCGGGTTCAGGCCGACGGCAGCACCGCAGCCCTGCCGGCCGATGCGACGCTGGCCGGCCTGTCGAGCGCCGGCACGCTGACGCTGACGGCGCCCGGCTCGGTGACCATCATTGCGCCTGTCACGGCGCAGAGCCTGCTGATCTCGGCGGGCATGGACCTCAGCCTGACCGGCACCACGGCGATTGCCGGCGCGATCAGCCTGGCCGCCGGGCGTGACCTGCTATTCAACCAGTTCCTCTTTCCGTCGTTGAGCATTGCCGCGGGCGCCTCGCTGGACCTGCTGGCAGGCCGTGATCTCATCATGGGTGCGGGCACCGTGATCAGCGCCCAGGCGGCAGCGGCCGTGCAGGCCGGTCGCGACATGCGCGTGACCGTGCTCGATGTCGCCAGCAGCAAGTCCTTGACCATCAATGTCGGCGGCACACTGCGCGACGTGGATGCCGCCGGCGACACCGCCGTCAACCTGAAGGCCGGCAAGCTGGTGCTGGGCGTGGCGGGCGGCATCGGCGAGGCCGGCAACGCCGTCGAGACCACGGCGACCTACCTCGGCGCCAGCAGTGGCGGCGGCGTCTTCATCGACGAGACCGATGCGTTGAACATTCCCGGCGCGCTGGGCACCAGCTTCGGCTCCGTGCAGCGCGTGCAGGCGGACGGCAGCGCCACCACGCTCGCCGTGGCCGATGTGCAAGGCCTGTCCGCCGGCAACGCGCCGCTCGTGCTGCGCCTGCTGGGCGGCGCGCTGACGGTCGATGCCGCCGTGCAGACCGCGGGCGGCGCCATGCGGCTGGATGCCGGCGCTGCGCTCGCATTGAATGCGGCGGTGTCGAGCAACGGCGGCGCGATCAGCCTGCTGGCTGGAGGCGCGGCCACGCAGGCCGCGGCCGGCATCGTGCTCAGCGGCGGCGGTGCCATCGACGCGCAGGCCGGCGGCGCCTGGACGCAGGCGCTGGGCAGCCGCCTGGCCAGCGGCGGGGGTGCGCTGCGGCTGTCCGCTACCGGCGCGCTGGCCCTGGCTCAGCTCGATGCCGGCAGTGGCGCGATGAGCGTCACGGCCAGCCAGGTCAAGGATCTGGCAGGCGATCAGGACGTCGACCTGTCGGGCGGCAGCCTGATGCTGCGCACCACGGGTACGGCTGCTACCGACGGCGTCGGCAGCGGCAGCGACCCGCTCGAAACCACCGTGCAGCGCTTGGCGGTCGCCACGGCCGGCGGAGGCATCTCCTTGGCGTCCACCGCCGTCCTCGTCGACAGCATCGCGGCCTTCTCGGGCGCGCGCGTCCAGCTGGACGGCAGCGTCACCGCAGCTGCAGTCACCGATGCCGCCCTGGCCGGGCTGTCCAGCAGCGGCAGCCTGGTGCTTGTGGGCGTCGGCGACGTCAACCTGAATGCGGCGTCCAGCGCCGCGGGCTCCGTGCTGGTCAGCAGCTCGGGCGACCTGACCGTTGGCGCCGCGCTCGGCGGGCTGGTCGTGTCGCTGAACGCCGGCAATGACCTGCTGCTCAACGCCAACGCCGGCAGCACCGGCAGTGCGCGCAGCCTGGACGTTATGGCCACGCGCGACATCACCCAGGCCCAGGGCGCCAGCCTCGCCACGGCCAACGGCGTCATCGCGCTGCAGGCCGGCCGCGACATCACGCTTGAAACGCTCAATGCCGGCACGGCCGGCGCGGCATTGATTGCCGGCGGTGCCATCCTCGACGGCGATGCCGCCGGCGACACCGAGACCGACATCACCGCGTCGAGCCTGCGCCTGACGGCCGGCGGCTCGGTCGGCACAGCGGCCAACGCGCTCGAGACGGCGGTCAGCACGCTGAGCGCCACTGCCGCATCGCTGTCGGTGGTGCAGACCCAGGCGCTGACGGTCGACCGCGTCGCCACAACGCTGCAACGGGTGGCGGGCAACGGCAGCGTGAGCGTCCTCGATCTCGGCGCCCAGGAAGACCTCACGACTGCCAGCGGCGCATTGCTGCTGTCGATCAACAGCGGCGACCTGACCATCAACGGCGGCACGGCCAGCATTGAGCAGGCCGTGACGTCCGGCGGCGCGCTCTTGCTGCGCGCCGTCACCGGCAGCCTGGCCGTCAAGGCCGGCATCACCGCCTCAGGCAATGCCAGCCTGCGCGCCGGCGGCGAGCTGAGCTTCACCGCCAGCGGCGACGTGTCGCTGGCCGGCGCCGGCAGCCTCGATGCCGAGGCCGGCGCATCGCTGACGATGGCCGACGGCAGCGTGTTCACCAGCGGCTCAGGCTCGCTGCGGCTGTCGGCCGCGTTGAACCTCAGCATCGGCGCGCTGCAGACCGGCGGCGACGTCAGCCTGCTGGCGCGCAGCATCACCGACGCCGGTGGCGCCGAGACCGACGTGACGGCGCGCGCGCTGCGTGTGGTGACCACCGGCACCGGCACGACGCAGGGCTTCGGCACCGGCGCCTTGCCGCTGCAACTGCAGGTCGCCACGCTGGCGGCCAGCGTTGCCGGCACCGGCGCCGGTGGCTTCTTCGCCCGCGAGGCGGATGGCCTGGCGGTCGACGCGGTCGGCGTGTCCGTCTGGCGCGTCGCCGTCGATGGTTCGCATCCGCCACGG
>SEEY01000560.1 GCA_004211235.1 Rubrivivax sp. | reverse complement strand
CATGGCACGCAGGGGACCCGCAGCGCAGCGGAGGGCGACGGAGCGGGGGCGACTTTTTGCCTTCTTTTTGGTCGCTCAAAAAGAAGGTCGCCCGCCGGGGCGAACTCCCGGCTGGGCCTAGCCACAAAGCCAAAGCAAGGAGCAAGCATCAGGCGACCTTCTTCAACTTCGGATCCAGCGCATCCCGCAAGCCATCACCCATCAGGTTGATCGCCAACACCGTCACCAGAATCGTCAGCCCCGGCAGCGTCACCACCCAGGAAGCCCGCGTGATGTAGTCCCGCGCCGCCGACAGCATGGTCCCCCACTCCGGCGTCGGCGCCTGCACGCCCAGCCCGAGAAAGCCCAGGCCCGCCGTCTCCAGGATCGCCGATGAAAAGCTCAACGTCGCATTGACGATCAACGGCGCCATGCAATTCGGCAGCACCGTGATGAACATCAGCCGCCACACGCCCGCGCCGGCCACGCGGCTGGCCGTCACGTAGTCGCGCCCGATCTCGCCGAGCGCCGCGGCGCGCGTCAGGCGCACATAGCCGGGCAGCGCGCCGATGGCAATCGCGATGACCGTGTTGACCAGCCCAGGCCCGAGGATGGTGATGACGCAGATGGCCAGCAGCAGCGCCGGGAGGGCCAGCACGATGTCCATCACCCGCATGATGGCCGGCGACAGCCAGCGCTCGAAGAACGCCGCCAGCAGGCCCAGCAGCACGCCGGGCAGCAACGACATCAGCACGGACGCAAGGCCGATGCCCAGCGACACCCGGCCGCCATGCAACAGCCGGCTCAGCATGTCGCGGCCCAGTTCGTCGGTCCCAAGCAGGAAGCGGGCATTGCCGCCCTCGGCCCAGATCGGCGGCGTCAGCATGAAGTCGCGGTACTGCTCGACGGGGTCGTGGGGACTGAGCAGCGGAGCGAACAGCGAGGCAAGAGCGATCAGGGCGAAGGCGATGAGTGCGACCAGCGCACCCCGGTTGGCCGAGAAGCCCAGCCAGAACTCGCGCAGCGGGCCGGGTGGATCGATAGGTCTGCTGAGGACGGCGCTCATACGGACGCTCCGAACACGGCGTTATGCCAGTACCCATCGACCGCAGCGAACCATCGCTCGTTTGTGGCACTAAGGAAGCTTGAGAGATGGCGCATCGGCATTTGGTAACGCCAGTGCAGCGCGATCATTTCCCGAAGTGCTTGTTCACCCAGACGAGACGAACGCAAAGTCACTTGCAAATCTCGCACCTTCCCCACGACGCGGGCGACGCCGGAAATGTTCTGTAGCCAGGTGAAGAAGTTGGCCTCATCGTGCGATGAATAGAACACAGGCCCGGGGATCATCAGTTGTGGCATCGACTCAATGCCCCCCGCCCCGAATCCGTGGATTCACGACGCCATACAGCACGTCCACCACCAGGTTCACGGCGATGAACGTCAGCGCCGAAATCAGGATGCCCGCCTGCACAACCGGGTAGTCGCGCCGGCCGATGGAATCGATCAGCCATTTGCCGATGCCCGGCCACGAGAAGATCGTCTCCGTCAGCACCGCGCCGGCCAGCAGGCTGCCGGTCTGCAGGCCGACGACTGTCAACACCGGGATCAGCGCATTGCGCAGCGCGTGCACGACCACCACGCGCGTCGGCGACAGCCCCTTGGCGCGCGCCGTGCGCACATAGTCCTCGCGCAGCACTTCCAGCATGGACGAGCGCGTCATGCGCGCCACCACGGCCAGCGTGCTCGTGCCCAGCACCAGCGCCGGCAGGATCAGGTGCATCAGCGCCGACTTGAAGGCGCCTTCCTCGTCGCTCAGCCAGGCGTCGATGAGCATGAAGCCGGTCACGCGAGCCGGGTCGAATTCGATGCCGATGCGGCCGCTCACCGGCGTCCAGCCGAGCTGCACCGAGAAGAACATGATCAGGATCAGCCCCCACCAGAACACCGGCATCGAATAGCCCACGGTGGCGAGGCCCATGACGCCCTGGTCCAGCAGCGAGCCGCGCTTGAGCCCCGCGCTGACGCCGAGCAGCAGGCCGAAGCCGACGGCGAACACCAGCGCCGCCGTGGCCAGTTCCACCGTCGCCGGGAACAGCGCCTTGAACTCCTGGGTGACCGGCTCGCGGCTCACCAGGCTCTGGCCGAGGTCGCCGTGCAGCAGCTTGCCGACGTAGTCCGCGTACTGCACCGGCAGCGGCTGGTCCAGGCCCATGCGCTTGACGAGGGCCGCGTGGGTTTCCGGGTCCAGCCGGCGCTCGCCCATCATCACCTCGATGGGGTCGCCGGGCACGAGGCGGATCAGGCCGAACGCGACCAGCGTGATGCCGATCAGTGTCGGCACCAGCGTGGCCAGGCGTTTGAGCAGGAAGGCGAGCATTCGGCGGCGGCCCGGCTACCAGCGCGATGTGTAGGGGCGGGTCTCGCCCTCGCCCGCGCCGCTGACGCGCATCGCGCTCGGCGTGGACGCGACATCGATCAGCGCGGCCGTCTCGGCGTCCACCGTGCCGGAGATGTCGCGTGGCCGGTACTTCATCTGGAAGGTGGCGATGACGTCCTTCGTCAGCGCATCCATCTGGCCCGAGCGCGACACGTTGTAGCCGATGCGCGCCAGCCGCTCCTGCAGCCAGGCCACGTCGCGCGGCGCAATCTCGTGCTCGACCATCTTGACCGTCACGAGCGGCCCGTCCGGCCAGGGGATGAGGCCGGCGTCGGCGAGCTGCTTCCAGGGGAACAAGGGCCCCGGGTCCTGCTTGCGGCCGGGGGCGATGTCGGCGTGGCCGATGATGCGCTCGGGCTTGACGTGATGGCGCTGCTGGATGTCGCGCACCAGGGCGATCACCTCATCCACCTGGGCCTGCGGGAAGGGCGCGTACACGCGTCCGCCTGGGCCGTCGACGAAGCCCATGTTGACGATCTCGATGCCGATGGAGGCCGAGTTCAGGTTGGTGTTGCCGCCCCAGTAGCTCAGGCCGGCATGCCAGGCGCGGCGGTTTTCGTCGACAAGGGCGTAGCTCGCCACCGGGTCGTCGCGCACCAGGTAATGGGCCGACACCTGGCCGCCAGTGGTCAGCACCTTCAGCGACTTCTCCCAGTCCAGCACGGTGTAGTGCAGCACGATGTACAGCGCCCGGCTGTCCTCGTTCTTCGAGGTGTAGCTGCGGTCGATGCGCGGCGCGCGCACGGCGAGGGAGGGTCTGGCGGTGGCCGCGGCGGCCACCGCCAGACCC
>SEEY01000559.1 GCA_004211235.1 Rubrivivax sp. | reverse complement strand
CCCTGATCGCCATGCTGGCCGAACTGCGCACGCCGGACGGCCGCGCGCTGGATCTGACGCTGACCACCAACGGCTCCACGCTGGTCAGGAAGGCAGCCGGGCTGAAGGCCGCCGGGCTGAACCGCCTGACGGTGAGTCTGGACGGGCTGGACGATGGCGTCTTCCAGCGCATGAACGACGTCGGCTTCCCGGTGGCCGACGTGCTGGCCGGCATCCGCGCCGCGCAGGACGCCGGCCTGGGGCCGATCAAGATCAACATGGTCGTGCAGCGAGGCGTGAATGACGAGCAGATCGTCGCGATGGCACGCCACTTCAGGCACAGCGGTGCCGTGCTGCGCTTCATCGAATACATGGACGTCGGCGCCACCAACGGCTGGCGCATGGACCAGGTGCTGCCGAGCGCCGAGGTGCAGCGCCGCATCGCCGCTGAATGGCCGCTCGTGCCGCTGTCGCAAAGCGCCCCCGGGGAAACCGCCGAGCGCTGGGCCTATGCGGACGGCGGCGGCGAGGTCGGCTTCATCTCCAGCGTCACGCAGGCCTTCTGCGGCGACTGCAACCGCGCACGGCTGTCGACCGAGGGGCGGCTCTACACCTGCCTGTTCGCTCACCGCGGCCATGACCTGCGCGGCCTGCTGCGCGGCGCCGAGCCGGTGAGCGACGCCGATCTCGCGAGCGACATCGCCGGCGTGTGGGCGGCCCGCTCGGACCGCTATTCGCAGCTGCGCGGCTCGGCCGCTGCGGTGGCCGAACCGCGCGTCGAGATGCACTACATCGGTGGCTGAGCTCTACGCCATCGTGCTTGCCGGCGGCCGGGGCAGCCGCATGGGCGGCGTCGACAAGGGGCTGCAGCCGCTGGACGGCAAGCCGCTGGTGTCACACGTCATCGAGCGTCTGTCGTCGCAGGCCGGCCCGGTGGCCATCAGCGCGAACCGCCATCTCGACCGCTACGCTGCCCTGGGCCTGCCCGTGCTCACCGACCCGCCCGGCCTGGAGTTCGCCGGCCCGCTCGCCGGCATGCTCGCCGGCCTGAGCGTGCTGCCCGACGACGCGTGGCTGTTGACCGCGCCCTGCGACTGCCCTCGCCTGCCGCTCGATCTTGCCGCGCGCCTGTACGCAGCCGCCCAGGGCCATCGCCTCGCGTTTGCCCAGGCCGAACGCGAGCATCCGACCCACGCGTTGCTGCACGCCAGCGTGCGACAGCCGCTGGCCGCCCATCTGCACGGCGGCGGCCGGGCGGTGCTGCGCTGGATGCTCGCTCAGCCGCATGGCATTGCCCGCTTCGACGACGAGGCCGCCTTCGCCAACCTGAACCATCTGGCCGATCTCGATGGCTGAAGTCGCCATCCGACCGATGCTGGAGCCCGACCTGCTCGGCTACAAGGCGCTGCGCGACGCGATGCTGGCGGGCCACCCCGAAGCCTTCACGTCGGACGCCGAGACCGAAGGTCAGCGTGACCTCGCCAGCTATCGCAACCGGCTGGCGGGCGGCCAGGGCGGCGCGACGCTGTTCACGCTGCTGGCGCTGGACGCCGGCCGCGTCATCGGCGCGCTGACCTGCGAGCGCGAGCCGCGCCGCAAGGTGCACCACATCGCCCATCTCGTCGGCATGATGGTGGCGGACACCCACCGCGGCCGGGGCATCGGCCGGGCGCTGCTGGCCGGCGCCATCGCCCGCCTGCAGGCGACGTCAGGCGTGGCGCAGTTGACGCTCAGCGTGACGGCCAGCAACCGCGCCGCGGTCGGCCTGTACGAGAGCGTCGGTTTCCATCGCTACGGCCGTTTACCGGACGCCATTCGCCTGCCCGACGGCACGCGGCTGGACAAGGACCTCATGGTGCTGCGCCTTCAAGCCTGAAAGCCTGAAGGCCTGTTCACGCTACGGCCGCGGGCCCAGTTCGAACTGCACCACGAGCGCGTCCTGCACCGCCAGCAGACCGCCCAGGACCGTGAACGGCTGGATGCCGAAGTCGCTCTGCCGAATGACGACCTCGCCGCGCGCACGGGCCCCGTCCACCTCGGCGACGAACCATTGCCGGCGCGTGACGCCATGCAGCGTGATCTCCGCTTCGACGGCGCAGCGCCCGCCCTCGCCGACCTGCTGCAGCGTGCGCACCTCGACCTCCCCGTGCGTCGCTGCGTCGAGCGCCTTGAGCAGGTTGGCTCGCGTGCCGGCGCGGGCGTCGTCGTCGACGGCGCTGGCGAACGCCCCGCCGAGGCGCTCGCGCAAGGCCGGTGGGTCGATGGCCAGTGCGTCGAGGCGAAACGTCAGCACCGGCCCGGCGGCCGCCCAGTCGACACGCAGGTCGCCCGCACGCAGCACATGGTTGTGGCCGAGCCGCGCGGCGCTTCCACCGCGGAAGACCAGGATCCGCAACTCGTTGCCCGCGCCCGCGCCGGCGTCCGCGGAAGGGGATGGCACCGGCCCGGCGACACAGCCCGCCAGGACGAGGGCCACAGCCAGGGCGGCGAACAGCCTGCGGCGAAGGGGGATCTGCGTGCTCACTGGGGCTTTCTATGAGGTCTTGTGCACCGAAGCGCGCCGTGCCTGGATCAGGCTGGACTAGCATAGCCACCATCGCCAAGATGGAGGCCCCGACATGGCCAGCCTGTTCCGCCCCGCGCTCGACCTGATGGCGCAGTACGCCGCCTACCACCGCGACCGCCGCAACATCACCACCCATTTCATCGGCATTCCGCTGATCGTCTTCGCCATCAGCGCGCTGCTCGCCCGTGCCGAGTTCACCGTCGGCGACACGCCCATGAACGCCGCCATCCTCGCCTGGGCGCTCTCCGCGCTCTGGTATCTGACCCGCGGCAACTTCATGCTGGGCGCCGCCACGGCCGTCGTCAACGGCGTGCTGACCGCGCTGGCCATGGCTGTCGCCACCACCGGCTCCACCATCGGCTGGCTGGTCATCGCGCTGGGCAGCTTCATCATCGGCTGGATCTTCCAGTTCATCGGCCACTACTACGAAGGCCGCAAGCCGGCTTTCGTGGACGACCTCGTCGGCCTGCTCGTCGGGCCGATGTTCGTCGTCGGCGAGGCCCTGTTCATGCTGGGCTGGGGCCGGCCGCTGCTCGAGGAGATCGAGCGCCGCGTCGGCCCGACGCATCTGCGCGACCTCGCCCACCCCGTCTAGCCGTCGCGCCCTGATGGCCGGCGTACTTGTGATGGGCGCCGGCCATCAGGGCGCGACGGCTAGACGGGGTGGGCG
>SEEY01000558.1 GCA_004211235.1 Rubrivivax sp. | reverse complement strand
GTAGAGCTGCGTGATCCACGCCGCCAGCGGCAGCGAGACGACGCAGGCGGCCGCCAGCACGCCGGCGAACTCCTTCACCAGCAGCCCCGCCACCGCACCGGCCCCGGCGCCATGCAGCTTGCGCAACACGATCTCGCGTTCACGGCGGCGCAGCGTGTAGGCCGCCAGCGCATAGATGCCCACGGCGGCGAGCAACAGGGCCAGCGCGCCGGTGACGGCGATCAGGGTGCCGAGGCGCCTGTCCTCGGCCATCGAGCGGGCCTGCTGCTCGCGCACCGACAGCACCTGGGCCTGGGCGTCGGGCAGGCTCTCGTTGACGAGCGCGGCCAGCTTGCGGCGTGTGTCCGCCGGGTTGCGGCTGTGCACGCTGATGACGCCGGACCCGCGCTCCACCACCGGCATCAGGATGTGCGGCATCACCGCGCTGCGCGGACCTTCGACGCGGATGTCGTCGATGACGGCGACGACCACCGCCGGCTTGCCGTCATCGAGCACGCTCTGGCCGATGGCCGCCTCCGGGCTGGCAAAGCCCAGGGCGCGCACGGCCTTGCGGTCCAGCACGGCGCCGTTGCCGGCCACCTCGGCGCGGTGGTCGGCCGACAGCCGGCCGGCCAGCAGGCGCATGCCGTAGACGTCCAGATAGCCGGGCGTGAAGCTGATGCCGCTGCGCAGGGGCATGGCCTGGCCGCTGGGGCCGGTGTAGTCGATGTACCACTCACCGAAGCTGCGGCCCGGGACGTCTTCCGACGCGGTTGCGGCCACGACCTCGGGCCAGGCCTTGATCCGCGCCAGCATCGCCATCGTCTGCGCCGGCTTCGTTTCCCAGGGCAGGTCCACCGCCAGGCGGTCTTGCACCTCGAAGCCACGCGGCATGTCGGCCACATGCCCGGTCTGCCAAGCCACCGTCAGCGCCATCGCCGTGAACAGCCCGGCGGCGCCGAACTGCAGCGTCGTCATGACACGGCGCAGCCAGCGGCTGGCGGCGCCCTCGCTGTGGCTGCGGCCCGCCAGCGATTCCGCGGGCCGCACGCGCAGCGCGATCCGGGTCAGCGGCAAGGCGCTCAAGGCGGCGATCAGCACGCACAGCGCCGCCGTCAGCCCCAGCATGGTGGGCGAGAGCACCGGCGCGTCGAAGCTGTGCTGCATCAGTACCGACACCGCGGGCATGCCCCACCAGGCCAGCAGCAGGCCGAGCACGCCAGCCAACGACGAGACGGCCAGCGCCTCGACAAAGAACTGCGCTGCCAGCGCCGGCACGTCGGCGCCCAGCGACTTGCGCAGGCCGATCTCGCGCTGGCGCTTGAGCGTGCGCACGCTCCAGAGGTTGATGAAGTTGATGACGGCCAGCGCCAGCACACCCGCGGCGGCCGCCGCCAGACTGCCGAGCTGCAGGCGGCGCTGGCCGCTGCCGGCGCCGTGCAGGCCGAGGTCGGCCACCGGCAAGGCGCGCAGCGTGGCGAAGGACCCGCCGCCTTTCAGGAAGTCCGCCGGCAGGCCCTTGGGCACCGGCTGCTTCTGCAGCAGCTGGTCGGCCAATGCGCTCACCTGGGCGGCCGTCGCGCCGGGCTTGAGGCGGGCGTAGAGATGGCCGTTGCCCCAGGTCCACATGCTGGCGCGATCGACGTAGGCCTTGGCAGGCGGCGCATTGAAGCCGGCCAGCGCCTCGTAGACGACCGATGAATTCAGGCTCGGCGACGGCAGCACGGCCATGACGGTCAGCGTCAGCGCCACCGACTGCGGCTGGCCGTTGTCGCCGTCCACCGTGATCAGCACGCTGACCGGCCGGCCGACGACCTGGGTCGTGCCGAACAGCCTGTTGGCGCCGGCGTCCGTGAGGACGATGCCTTCGGGCGAGGTCAGCGCGGCCTTCAGGTCGCCAGCGATGGGGCGCACGCCGAAGAGCTCGCCGAAGTCGGGGTCGACCAGCGCCGTCGTCAACCGCGCATGGTGGGTCGCGCCCTGGGCATCGACGGCGCGGGACAGCAGCGGCAGCGAGATGAAGCGGCTCATCTCGCCCACCGGCGCGCCGGTGTCGCGCAGCGCGCGGCTCAGCGGCGTGTTCGGCACGTGGCTGATCCAGTCGCTCCAGCCGCCACCGGGCGAGCGCGTCTTCCACTCGAAGGCGACGAGGCGCTCGGCCTCGGGCAGGTGGGCGTGAGGCCAGAGCACGTCGCGCAGGAAGCCGACCGTCAGCAGCGTCAGCGCCAAACCCAGCGCCAGGCCGGCGATGACAAGGGCCGCGGTGCCGGGTTCGCCGCGCAACTGGCGCCAGGCGCCGCGCCAGGAGGTGGAGGAAGTGAGCAGGGTCATGGCGGGTCTTTCCGCAAGACGTGGGCCAGGGCGGTTTGCCTGGGAAGCGGGACCGGAAGGCGGGGAAAGCGTCCGCTTGCGGACACCTGCACTGTCCGGTTCCGGACACCGCCTTGCCGGGGCCGATCCCTGGCGCCTACAGTCGCGCGCTTTCATGCCCGGCATCCTCATCCTCGACGACGACCCCGACGTGGCGCTGGCCGCGCGGCTGGCGCTGCGCAAGCTGGCGGCCGTCGCGGTGCGCAACGAGCCGCGCGACCTGGCTGCAGCACTGGACGAGACGGCCCCCGACGTGCTGCTACTGGACATGAACTTCACGCCCGGGGCCAGCGACGGCGCGGCCGGGCTGGCGCTGCTGCGCGAGGTGGTGGCCCGCCGCGACGCACCGGCGGTCATCGTCATGACGGCCTATGCCGAGGTCGAGCTGGCGGTGCAGGCGCTCAAAGGCGGCGCGGTGGACTTCATCACCAAGCCCTGGGCCAACGAGCGGCTCGTCGCCTGCGTTCAAGCCGCGTTGGCGCGGCGGGCACCCACCCCGAATTCAGCGGCGGTCGGCGAGCTGCTGGGTGACTCGGCCGCGATGCAGTCGCTGCGCGCTCAGATCGCGCAGGTGGGCGCGAGTGAAGCCAGCGTGCTGATCCTGGGAGAGAACGGCGTCGGCAAGGAGCTGGTGGCGCGCGCGCTGCACCGCGCGTCAAAGCGCGCGGCCGGCCCGCTGCTCGCCGTGGACATGGGCTCGCTGCCCGAGGCGCTGGTGGAGAGCGAGCTGTTCGGCCACAAGCGCGGCAGCTTCACCGATGCGCGGGAATCCCGGCCCGGCCGCTTCGTCGCCGCGGCGGGCGGCACGCTGTTCCTCGACGAGATCGGCAACCTGCCTTTGCCGCAGCAGGCCAAGCTGCTGGCCGCGCTGGAG
>SEEY01000029.1 GCA_004211235.1 Rubrivivax sp. | reverse complement strand
GCACGAATACGGCGTGCTGATCGGCCACGGCAGCCATCTCGAACTGGCGCGGCCGGCGCCGAAGCGCGCCTGCAAGCCCGACTTCCCCACCTGGATGTCGCTGGCCCGGGCGGCGCCCTTGCCGCCGCTCGACGACGACTCACAATCCGCGCTGTGATCCGGCGGAGCGCCACATGACCACAGCCAGCAAGACCGTTCCGAGCGACGCCGATGTCGAGGCCTGCTTCGCCGCTCATCCCGAGGCGCGCGCTGCGGACTGCCGCGCGCTCGCCGCCTTGATGCAGCGTGTGAGCGGACACCCGCCGCGCCTGTGGGGCCGCATGGTCGGCTTCGGCCACCACCACGACGTCCACGACAGCGGCCGCGAGGGCGACATCTTCGAGATCGGCTTCGCCAGCGGTGCCGGCGGCAAGGGTGACATCAGCCTCTACCTGAACGCCACCGGCGCCGAGCGCAGTGCGCTGCTGCCCGGATTGGGCAAGCACCGCGAAGGCAAGGGCTGCGTCTACGTCAGGCGCCTTTCCGACGTCGACCTGGGCGTGCTGAAAGCACTCTGCCAGGCCGCGCTGCGCGAGGTTCGCGCATGAGCCGCGCCATGTTGGAGACGAGCTGCCCGCGCTGCAGCGGTGGCTTCGAGTGCGGCGCGTCATCGGGTCCGGCCGGCCACTGCGCCTGCTTCGACATCCGCCTGACCGACGGCCTGCGCGCGCAGCTGGCCGAGCGCTATCCGGACCGCTGCCTGTGCCTGCGCTGCCTGCGTGAACTGATGGAGGCCGATGCGCCTCAGCCGACGATGGGCTCGGCCAGCGCCTCCGGCTGACCGGCCGCCGCCACCTCGGCCAGATAGCCGGCCAGCCGGTCCGTGTCGCAGTGGACCGTCAGCGCGCTGACGCGGCCCCAGCGCAGTTCGAACTCGTGCATGCCGCAGTTGCTGCCCTCGCCGCCGCCCGGCAGGCGAAAGGCATCACGCCAGGCGACGACGGCGCGCGTGCGCCACGGCCAGCCGCTGACCCAGATGCCGTCCACGTGGAAGCGCAGCCCCGGCAACAGCCGCTGAAGCCGCGCATACCAGTCCTGCGTAGCAGCCAATGAACGCCGCTCGCCGCCCAAGGCATGCCGGCCCACCATGCGGTGGCTGTGCCGGGACGCGAACTGCGCGGGGATGCTGTCGTAGCGGCCGGCGTTCAGGTCTGCGAACGCCTGGCGCAGGCGTACGCGGACGATGAAGTGGTACATGGTGCTCTCCTGAACAAATGGCCGGAGGTGCATGCGCGCCGCTCCGGCCCGACTCGCGCGTCTGCAAACCTCCGGATCTCTGGATCTCTGGATCTGCAGACCCGCTCGCCATGCCTTCGCCCAGCGCACCCTGCCGCAAGGCATCGGTTGTCAATCTTGCTGCTGTCAAGATGACGCTTGCATGCTGCGCGTCGATCTTGCTCGTGTCAAGATGCGCGCATGGCGAAGAATCTCAGACGTGCGAAGGACGCGGAGCGCAGTGGACGGTCGGCCACGGCCACGGCCACGGCCACGGCCACGGCCACAGCGACTGCCACTGCCACTGCTGCGGCAGAGGCAGAGGCAGAGGCGGCAGAGGCTGCTGAGGCGGCCGCTGAGGCTGATGCCGTTGCGGCTGCCGAGGCCGTTCCTGCGGCGGCACCGGCGCAGGGAGCCAAGCGCGCCAGAGGCGCCGTGGCGAAAGCCGATGGCCTTCCAGGCACAGCGTCAGTGGCGGCATCGACGCGGGCCGCCCGGCCGGCCAACCCGCGTCCGGCAGGCGCGGCCGTCACCGCGCCGGCAACCGCCCCGCTTGCCGCCCCACCGCGCCCGGCACGCCCGCGTGTCAAGCCACCCGGCCGCTATCACCACGGCGACCTGCGCGGCGCGTTGCTGGACGCCGCCGAATGGCTGCTCGCGCGCCGCGGTGCCGAGTCGCTGACCTTGCGCGATGTGGCGCGCCGGGCGGGCGTTTCGCATGCCGCGCCCTACCACCACTTCGCCGGCCTGGCCGAGCTGCTCGCCGCGCTCGCCGAGCGCAGCTTCGCCCAGCTCGGTGCAGCCATGCAGGCAGGCGTGGACGCGCATCCGGGCGATGCGCGCGCCCAGCTCGTCGCCATCGCTGCGGCCTATGTCGAATTCGCGCAGCACCGGCCGGCGCGTTTTCGCCTCATGTTCGGCGCCGCGCTGGCCAGCCGCCAGCGTCACCCCGGCCTGCAGCGCACGGCGGATGCGGCATTTCGCGTGCTGCTGGACGCCGCCACCCGCTTCGACCCCGCCGCCGGCCCGCTGCTGGCGCTCAGCGGCTGGAGCCTGGCACACGGCGTGTCGCACCTCGCGCTGGACGGCGCCTTCACCGGCCTGCCGCTGGACGGCCCGCTGCCGGATGCGGCCACGCTGGTGCGGCTGATGAGCGAGCGGCTGCTCTAGCGGTGCCGGCACGCTTCGCCGTCGCATCCCACAGGCGCAGCTCCCGGGGGCTCTCTGACTTGGGCATGATGCGCGCCTCATGCCTGCCACCTCGCTCCTCGACCGCATCGCGCCGCCGCTCTTCATCTTCATCTGCGCCACCGGCTACATCGTCGCCAAGCTGGCTGCGCCGCATGCCGACCCGCTGACCTTCCTCAGCTGGCGCTATGCCGGCGTGGTTGCGTTGATGCTGGGCCTGGCGCTGGCGGCACGCGCACCGTGGCCGACGCGCCGTCAGATGCTGCATCTGGCGGTCGCCGGCATCGGCATTCAGGCGCTCTACCTGGCGGGCGTCTGGGTCTCCATCCGCCAGGGCCTGCCGGCCGGCACGGCGGCCCTGATCGTCAACCTGCAGCCGGTGCTGGTCGCGGCTGCAGCACCGCTGATCGGCGAGCGCGTCACGCGCCGGCAGTGGCTGGGCGTGGCGCTCGGCCTGGCCGGGGTCGTGCTCGTCATCTGGCACAAGCTCAACCTCGGCACCAGCTACGGCCCGCCACTGCTGCTGTGCCTGATGGCGCTGCTCGCCATCACCGGCGGCACGCTGTACCAGAAGCGCTTCGTGCCGCACTTCGACCTGCGCACCGGCCAGGTGGTGCAGTTCGCGGCGGCGCTGGCCGTCACGCTGCCCATGGCCTGGCTCGTCGAGCCGATGCGCATCGAATGGAACCGCGATGTCTTCATCGCCATGGCCTGGAGCATCCTCGTGCTGACGGCCGGCGGTATCAGCCTGATGTTCCACATGCTGCGCCATGGCCGCGTCACGGCCGTCACGAGCACGATGTACCTGGTGCCCTCTGTCACCTCGGTGATGGCGTGGCTTCTGTTCGGCGAGACACTCGGCGCACAAGCCATCGCCGGCATGGGCGTGACGCTGCTGGGCGTCTATCTGGTGGTGGCCAGGAGACCGGAGACGAGCTGAATGACGAGAGCACATCACGCCTTCTGGCCGGCCCGCGTGCCGCATGCGATCAGCCCGCCGGCCACGGCGCTGCCGGACAACCTGCAGGTCAGCGCGCGCCGCTTTCCCGACCGCCCGGCCCTCGTCTTCCTGGGGCACACGACGACCTATGCCGAGCTCGCCGCGCAGGTCGGGCGCCTGGCGGCCTGGCTGGCCGAGCGCGGCGTGACGAAGGGCGACCGTGTGCTCGTCGGCCTGCAGAACTGCCCCCAGCTCGTCATCGCCCACTACGCCATCCACAGCGCCAACGCGGTCATCGTGCCGGTGAACCCGATGAACAAGGCGGCGGAGCTGCGGCACCTCATCGAAGACAGCGGCGCCGTGCTGGCGATCACCAGCGCCGATCTGAGCGCCGAATGGCTGTCCGCCGGCATGCCCGCGCAGGACCTGCTCGTCACGCATCTCGCCGAGGTGCTGCCCGGCCGTCATGCCGGCGCGCAAGGCGTGCATGAACTGCCACCCGGCTGGGCCGAGTGGCTGAAATCCGATGTCGCCCTGCCCCACGGCGCCACGCCGTGGGACGAGGCGCTGGCCTGCAGCGCCGCGCCGCCTGCGCTGGAGGTCGGCTCCGACGACCTGGCGCTGCTGGCCTACACCAGCGGCACCACCGGCAACCCCAAGGGCTGCATGCACCGCCACCGCAGCCTGCAGCACAACGTCTTTGCCGGTGCGCTGTGGGCCAACGGCAGCCACGAGGATGTGACGCTCGCGGTGGTGCCGATGTTCCACATCACCGGCATGGTCGTCGTCATGCACACCGCGCTGATGCTGGGCGCCAGCCTCGTGCTGATGCCGCGCTGGCAGCGCGAGTACGCCGCGCGGCTGATCCGCGACCACCGCGTCACGCGCTGGACGAACATCCCCACCATGGTCATCGACCTGCTCGCCAGCCCCGAGGTGGAGAGCTTCGACCTCGGCAGCCTCATCTACATCGGCGGCGGCGGCGCGGCCATGCCGCAGGCCGTGGCAGAACGGCTGTGGCAACGCTGGGGCCTGCGCTACATGGAAGGCTACGGCCTGACCGAGACGGCGGCGCCCAGCCACAGCAACCCGCACGACGCGCCCAAGCAGCAGTGCCTGGGCGTGCCCTACCTGAGCTGCG
This sequence comes from Rubrivivax sp., assembly GCA_004211235.1. The sequence goes on along the minus strand of SEEY01000029.1, from coordinate 9,619 downwards.
ACGCGCGCGTGGTCGACCCCGACACGCTGCGGGAGCTGGCCGTGGGTGAGGCCGGCGAGATCATCGTCCACGGCCCCATGGTGTTCGACGGTTACTGGCGCCAGCCGGAGGCAACGCGCCATGCCTTCATCGAGTTCGAGGGCCAGCGCTTCTTCCGCACCGGCGACATCGGCTATGTCGACGCCGACGGCTACTTCTTCATGACCGACCGCCTGAAACGCATGATCAATGCGAGCGGCTTCAAGGTCTGGCCGGCCGAGGTGGAAAGCCTCATGCACGCCCATCCCGGCATCGCAGAAGCCTGCATCGTCTCGGCGCCCGACGCCTACCGCGGCGAGACGGTCAAGGCCATCGTCGTCAGGCGCCGGGGGCACGAGGCGTTGACCGAAGACGAACTGCGCGACTGGTGCAGGGCCCACATGGCCGCCTACAAGGTGCCGGCGCGCATCGAGTTCGTCGCCAGCCTGCCGAAGAGCGGTGCCGGCAAGGTGATGTGGCGGGCCCTGCAGGAGCGCGAGAAGGCAGCCTAAGCCACCCGCGTCAGGGGCTGCGCAGCTCCCCGGTGGTGTCGCCCACGTTCGAGCGCAGCAGCGCCACCACGCCTTCCACCAGCGCGACCGGGTCCAGCGGCTTGGCCAGGTGCATCTCGAAGCCCGCGTCGATGGCACGCTGGCGGTCCTCGGCACGGGCAAAGGCACTGAACGCGGCGGCCGGCGTGTGGCGGCCGGCGGCCTGGTCAATCTCCCGCACCAGCCGGATGAAGTCGTAGCCGTCGACGATCGGCATGCCGATGTCGCTGAGGATGGCGTGCGGCCGCCGCGCCCGGAACTCCGCCAGCGCCTCCTCGGCACTGCCCGCCTCGGTCACCTCGGCCCCCGCGACGCGCAGCGCATAGGCCGCCGCGCCGCGTCCGTCCGGCTCGTCGTCGACCAGCAGCAGGCTGAAGCCGATGAGGCGGTCGTCGTTCTGCAGGGTGTCGACGCCCTCATGCGTCGACGTTGGCCGGGCCCGGCGCTCGCGCTGGGGCGCCAGCGCAGGCAGGCACAGCACGAAGGTCGAGCCCTGGCCCGCTCCTGCGCTGCGGGCCTTGACCGTTCCGCCGTGCAGGTGGGTGAGCTCACGCACGATCGACAGGCCCAGCCCCAGCCCGCCGTGGCGCCGGGTCATGGAGGAGTCCTGTTGCCGGAAGCGCTCGAAGGCCTGCTCGATGAACGCCGGCTCCATGCCCTGACCGTTGTCGGCGACGGCGATCTCGACGATGTCCGCTTCGCGCCGCACCGTGACGTCGATGCGCCCATCGTCGGGCGTGAACTTGACCGCGTTGTTCAACAGGTTCAGCACCACCTGCTGCAGCCTGGCGGCATCGGCCATCAGCCAGCCGGCTTCCGCGTCGGCCTCCAGCGCCACGGCGATGCGTTTGGCCGTGGCCGCCGGCAGGATCGCATCGACGGCGGCCTGGGCGATGGCGGCCGGGTCGGTGGGCTGCAGCTCCAGGCGCAGCTGGCCCGATTCGATGCGGCTCACGTCGAGCAGGTCTTCCACCAGACGGGCCTGCATGGCCGCGTTGCGCGCAATGGCGTCGATGGCGTGCTTCATCAGCGCCGGCTCCGGCACCCGGCGCTGCAGCACCTGCGCCCAGCCCAGGATGGCGCTGAGCGGGGTGCGCAACTCGTGCGAGACGGTCGCGACGAACTCGTCCTTCGCCCGGCTGGCCTGCTCGGCAGCCACCCGCGCCGACTCGGCGTTGCGCAGCGTCTGGTCGCGCTCCGCTTCCACGTTCTTGCGGTCGGTGATGTCCTGCGTGAGCTTCAGGTAGCCGAGCAGGTCACCCCGCGGGCCGCGCAGGGCCGTCAGCACCACCTCGGCCACGAAGGGCACGCCGTTCTTGCGCAGGCGGGTGCCCTCACCCTTGTATTCGCCGGTGCTGGCGGCCACGTCCATCTCGTGCTGCGGCCGCCCCCGCTCGCGGTCCTCCGGGGTGAACAGCTGCGCGAACGGCATGCCGATGGCTTCCTCGGCGGTGTAGCCCTTCATGAGCTGTGCGCCGACGTGCCAGGACGAGATGCGGCCCTCGACGTCGACCGTGAAGATGGCGTAGTCCCGCACGCCGCTGACCAGGGCCCGGAACTCCTCGTCGCGCGCGCGCAGCCGGCTCGCCATCTTCGAGATCGCACGGCGCTGCTCCTCCAGCTCGACGCGATAGGTGAGGTCGCTGTTGATGGCGATGGCGCCGACGATCTCGTTGTCGACACGGATCGGCGCCGCCGTGCCGCGGATCAGCACGTCTTCACCGGTGGGCCTGGTGGCCCAGGTTTCCAGCATGGCGATCTCACCCTTCAGCGCCCGCGCGAAGGGCAGACGGTCGGGTTCCACCAGCGGTCCATCGCGCTCGTAGCGCACGCGAAAGCGCTCCCCCAGTTCGCGGATGCGCAGCTGCAGGTCGGCCAGCGACGCCGCCCCCAGCAGGGCCAGCGCCTTTGCGTTGCATTCGGTGATGCCCTCGGCATTGCCGACATAGAGCGCATCCGGAATGGCGTCGATGATGGCGCGCAGCTTGGCGGCCTCGCGTTCGGCCTTGGCATGTTCTTCGCGCTCGGCCGCAAGCGCACGCTGATACTCCTCGGCCGCCAGCCGCAGGCTCGTGCCGTCGTGCATCACCTTGACGAAGGCGACCACCGTGCCGTCGGATCCGCGGATCGGCGTGACGCTGCCGTTGCAGTAAAAACGCGCACCTCCGCGCTTGAGCATCCAGCGCGAGTCATCGGCCCGGCCCTCGCGCTCGGCCTGGCGGAATTCGAGATCCGGCACGCCGGCAGCCACGTCTTCGGGCGTGAACACCACCTCGACGGACTGACCGATCCAGTCCTTCTCTTCCCAGCCGAGCACCTGGCCGACGCCTTCGTTCCAGGTTGCGATCCGTCCGCGTCGGTCCATCAGGAACATGGCGTGGTCCCGCACCTGGCGGACCACCACGTCCCCGGGGATCCGCGTGAGGGCAAGAGGTTCCAGGGGCCGGGAGGAGGGCATGCCTGCCTGGGGCAAGGCATGTTCCTGCCGGCGCTGTCACTCGATGGTTCGCGTCACCTGCTGCCCGCGGCAGCGGTCGAGGGCTGCCTCGTCAGCGCGCCGCGGCCCGATGGCGCCAGCAGCAGGTAGAGCAGCGGCCCGAACGACCCGGCCGCGATGGTCAGCACGGCGAACGGCCAGACGGTGCGGCCCGTCTGGCGCGCGTCGCGGACGATGAAGCCCAGGGCGATGAAGGACATCACGATCAGGTCGAGCAGCACCTGCCAGGCGCCCACGCTGGCCATGCCGGCCTGCCAGATGTCGAGCAGGCCGACCTCCCACATGGCGTAGAGCGAGAAGGCACCGAAGGCGGCGAGGGTGATGACGAGGATGGTTCGCATGGCTGTTCTCCAGCAGGGTTGAGGTGGCGCCATGCTCGGCAGCCGCGCGCATCGCCGCAATGACCTCCGGGGTCATCGCCGCGCTGCGCCGCGCGCCGCAGAATCTGTCGCATGACTGCCACCTTCGCCACCCTGCGCAAGTCGCGCCGCGTCAGCCAGCTGGAGCTGTCGCTGCGCACGGGCGTGTCGCAGCGCCATCTGAGCTGCATCGAGACGGGCCGCTCACGCGCCGGCCGTGAGACGTTGATCGCGCTGCTGGACGCGCTCGGCGCCACGCTGGAGGAACGCAACCAGGCGCTGCTCGCTGCCGGCTATGCGCCTGCCCACGCGGAGCGCGCGCTTGACGCGCCGGAGATGGCGCCGGTGCGCGCCGCGCTGGAGCAGCTCATTCACGCCCGTGGCGCCGCACCGGCCCTGGTGCTGGACGGCGACTACAACGTCGTCATGGCCAACGCCGGCCTCGCGCGGCTGATGGATCTGCTCGGTCTGCCAGGCGACGCGATGCTGGGCCAGCCGCTGAACCTGCTGCGCGCCGTCTTCGCGCCCGGCGGCCTGCGCGCGCTGTGCGTGGACGAAGCCTGGCTGTGCAACGAGATGTGGGCCCGCGCCAGCCGCGAGGCGGAGCACCTGCCGCGGTTGCGCGCGCTGCTGGATGAGTTGCGGCCGACGCTCGCGCCCTGGGGCGCCGTCGAGTCAGGCGGTCAGCTGCCGGTGCTGGCCTTCCGGCTGCGCGCCGCGGACGGGCGCATCCTGAGTTTCTTCTCCACCATCACCAGCTTCGGCACGCCGCTGGACATCACGCTGGCGTCGCTGAAGGTGGAGCATCTGTTCCCGACGGATGAGGCCACCCGCCAGGCGCTGCAGCAGGCCCCCTAGAGCTTCAACTGCGCGAATGCGGCCTGCAGGCCGGTGACGCCACCAACGCGCTGGTCGTTGATGAAGACCTGGGGCATCTGCCGCACCGACGGGCCGCACTTCGCGTAGAACGCCAGGCGCTGTTCCTCGTCATCCAGTTTGATCTCCTCGAAGGGCAGGTTGCGCGCCTTCAGAAGGCTCTTGACGGTGTCGCACTGCGGGCAGGCGGACTTGGAATAGACGGTGATGTTGAGCTGCATGGATCAAGTTTAGGGCGGCGTTATCGTTGCGATCCCCGCCAGCCACGTCTCGATCCGCCATGCCCCGCTACGTCGCCCTGCTCCGCGGTGTGAGCCCGATGAACTGCCGCATGCCCGAACTGCAGCGCAGCCTGGAGGACGCTGGCTTCACCGACGTGAAGACGTTGCTGAGCAGCGGCAACGTCGCGTTCAGCGTGCCGCGGGCGGCGTCCGACGCGGCGCTTCGCAAGCGGCTGGAGGCCGCGATGGACAAGGGCATGGGCAAGCGCTTCGCGACGCATGTGCGCGCCAGCCGGCACCTGCAGCAGCTGATCGAGGCGGATCCCTTCGCCGCGTTCAAGCTGCCGGCCGGCGCCAAGCGCGTCGTCACCTTCCTGCGCGAGCCGTTGGAGGCGAGCCCGGTCGAACTGCCGCGCCCACACGGCCAGGCCTGCATCTGGGGCCTGGACGGCGGCGAGGTGTTCTGCAGCTATGTGCCTGACGCCAAGGGCCCGGTCTTCATGCAGCTGCTGGAGAAGACCTTCGGCAAGGACATCACCACGCGCACCTGGGATACCGTCGCCAAGTGCGCGAAAGCCTAGAACGTTCGAGGAGCCCACATGCCCGCCGTGCTCGACCACCTGCTCATTCCCGCCCGCGACCGCCGTGCCGCCGCCGAGCGCCTGGCCGCCATCCTCGATGTGCCCTGGTCGGCGCAGGCGGCGGTGGGGCCTTTCAGCGCGGTCTATGTGTCGGACGACCTGACGGTCGACTTCGACGAGGTGGCCGCCGATGCGCCGGTGCCGCTGCATCACTACGCCTTTCGCGTCAGCGACGCCGAGTTCGACGCGTTGCTGGCGCGCTTGAAAGCCTTCGGCATCGCCTGGCGCAGCTCGCCCATCGGCGCGGACGACTTCCAGATCAACACCCACGGCGGCGGGCGCATCGTCTATTGGCGCGAGCCGGATGGGCATGCGTGGGAGGCGCTGACCGTCAGCTACGCGCGCAGAGGCTGACGTCCCGCGAAGCTATCGCGCTGCGGCTCAGCGGTGGGCGGCGAGAAACGTAGGCGCCGGCCTTCGCCGACCTTGGCGCGCGGCTGATGTCCTGCTTGCCGCCACCGTGGCAACTTCGACGCACCTTCCATGCATCGAGGAACCGACGATGTCAGACAGCAAGACCATGGGCGCCCCGGACGGCGGCCACATCAACGTGCAAGAGGACGCCGAGCTGCGCGATTGGGCGAAGAAATTCGACGTCACGCAGGAACAGCTCAAGGAGGCGGTAGCCGCCGTCGGCAACCTGGCGGCCGATGTCGAGATGCATCTGAAAGGCTCCCGAGCGTCCACCAACGCGAGCGTCGAAGCCGCCAGTGAAGGGCGTAAGGAGCCCCGGAACCCTTAGCAGCGGGCGCGCCGGCCAGTTTCTAGCCGACCTCAATCGAACCAGTCGGCGAGGTGCCCCATCTGGTCGCGCTTGGTGCGCAGATAGCGCTCGTTTTCCGGCCCCGGGGCCGTCAGCGACGGTTCGCGCTCGACGACCTCGATGCCGAATTCCCCGAGCGCGGCCACCTTCAGCGGGTTGTTCGTCAGCAGCCGGATGCGGTGCACGCCGAGCGCACGCAACATGCAGGCGGCGGCGTCGTAGCGGCGGGCGTCGATGGGCAGGCCGAGCTGGGCGTTGGCCTGGATGGTGTCGGCGCCGGCGTCCTGCTCGGCATAGGCGCGCAGCTTTTGCACGAGGCCGATGCCGCGCCCCTCGTGGCCGCGCATGTAGACGATGGCGCCGCGGCCGAGCGAAGCAATGCGCTGCATGGCGCTCTCCAACTGCGGCCGGCAGTCGCAGCGAAGTGAGCCGAACACCTCGCCGGTGACGCACTCGGAATGCACGCGCACCAGCGGCGGTTCGTCGCCGGTCAGGTCGCCCATGCTGAGCACGACATGCTCCTGCCCGCTGTCGCTCTCGCGGAAGCCGTGGATGGCGAACTCGCCGTGGGGCGTCGGCAGGCGGGTGGAGACGATGCGTTCGATCTTCATGGTTTGGGGGATTGTCGCCGCCTCGGTGGAAACCCCGTGTCGCCCAGGTTAGGCTGGCGCATCCACCCTTTTGAAGGAGATCGGCATGTCCCGAATGATCGAGTTCCAGCGCCCCGATGGCGGCGCCGTGTCGGGCTTTCTGGCCGAGGCGGACAGCCCGCTCGGCGCGGTCGTCGTCATCCAGGAATGGTGGGGCCTGAACGACCAGATCCGCGGCGTCGCCGAACGCGTCGCCTCGGCCGGCTTCACGGCGCTGGTGCCCGACCTGTACCGGGGCAAGCGCACCGTCGAGGCCGAGGAGGCGCATCACCTGATGACGGGCCTGGACTTCGGCGACGCGGCCTCGCAGGACGTGCGCGGCGCGGTGAGCTACCTCAAGGCGCTCAAGCTCGGCCGCGGCAAGGTCGGCATCACCGGCTACTGCATGGGCGGCGCGCTGACCTGGCTGTCGGCGCAAGGCGCGCCCGACGTGGACGCGGCCGTCGTCTGGTACGGCATGCCGCCGCTTGGGGCAATCGATGCGGGCAGGCTCAAGCTGCCGGTCCAGGCGCACTGGGCGACGCAGGACGAGTTCTTCGCCATCGACCAGGTGGACGCGCTGGAAGCGAAGCTGACGCAGGCGGGCGTCGCCTATGAAGGCCACCGCTATCTGGCCCGCCACGCCTTTGCGAATGAAGAGGCGCAAGGCCCGGGCCGCATCGCCAAGACGCAGTACGACGCGGCCTGGGCGCAGCAGGCCTGGGATCGGGCGATGCGCTTTTTCGGGCGGCATCTGGCCTGAGCGCGACGGTGGCGGCGAGGCTGACGCTGCAGCGGCTGTTGCCCGAGCTGCGCGCCTGCGCCCGCTGCGAGCCGCACTTGCCGCTGGGCGCCAAGCCGATCTTCCAGCTCGACCGCCGCGCGCCCATCCTCATCGCCAGCCAGGCGCCGGGCCGCATTGCCCACGCCAAGGGCCGGCCGTTCGACGACGTCAGCGGCGACCGCCTGCGCGCCTGGCTGGGCGTGTCCCGCGAGACCTTCTACGACCCGCGCTGTTTCGCCATCCTCCCCATGGGGCTGTGCTTTCCGGGCACGGGCAAGGGTGGCGACCTGCCGCCGCGCCCGGAGTGCGCCGTGCATTGGCGCGAGCGCCTGCTGGCGGCGCTGCCCAACATCCGGCTGACGCTGGCCATCGGCGCCCATGCGCTGGGCTGGCATCTGCAGCGCAAGGCGTCTGTGGATGAGCTCGTCGCCGGCTGGCGCGAGGGTCTCGACCGCGGCTTGCTGCCGCTGCCCCACCCCAGCCCGCGCAACCAGCGCTGGTTGCGGGACCGGCCCTGGTTCGAGGCCGAGGTGCTGCCGGCGTTGCGGCAGGCCGTCGCCGAGGCGCTTGCGGGCGGAGCGCTCAAGACGGCCGGTTGAGCCACGCCGGCCAGCTTGCTGCAGGCTCCGGCCACAAGCTGACCTTAGACTGGGAGCGGGGGGTAGAAAAAGAACTGAAATACGGAGACGAAGTCGCCGGCGGTCGGGGGAGGTGCCACCCGCACTGACGCTGCGGCGTCGGTCAGCAATGCCCCTTAGCGATCCCCAGGAATTTGCCGACAACGCCGCGAAACGACGGCGGCGCACCACGTTATGGATGGTCGGGGCCAACGCCTGCGTTGCGGGCTTGCTGGCCATACTGGTCTGGCACTTCCTTGCCAGCTCCTACCGGACCTATCAGCAGCAAGCGAGGAATGTCGCCGTCGGACTGGCGGCGGTGGCCCAGCTGAATGTGGAGAGCGAGTTCGACCGGGTGGACGCCGTCATGAACGCCACCGCCTCCGAGCTTGAGCGGATGATGGCCGAGGCCGGCGCCGTCTCCGACGACAAGCTCAACGCCGTGCTGCACGCCCGCTTCAAGCTGCTCAAGGGCATCGAAGCCTTCCGCGTTGCAGACGCTGACGGCCTCGTGCGGTGGGGAACGCAGCTGCCCGCTGGCCCGCCGGTGAACGTCTCTGACCGCGACTACTTCGTCGAGGCGCGCACGCCTTTCGAGCCCGTGACGCGCGTCGCCGGGCCGCTGCAGTCCAGGGTATCGGGGCACTCGGTGCTGGCCTTCGTGCGGCCGCTGCAACAGCACGGAGCCTTTGCCGGCATCCTCTACGTCAGCATCGACGTCGGCCATTTCAAGCGAACGTTCGAGCGCTACGACCTCGCACCGATGGACGCCGTCACCCTTCGGCGCGACGACTACCGTCTCGTGGCGCGCCATTCGCCGAAGAGCGCCGTTCAGGGTGAACCGGGTGATGTGTCCGTGTCGCCGCAGCTGAAGCAGGCCTTGATCACGAACCCCCGAGGCGGGAACGTCGTCTCGCGCACCAGCATCGACGGTGAAGAGCGCACCACTGCCTACCGCGCGCTCGACGCCTGGCCGTTCGTCGTCCTGGCCGGCGTCAATAACACCCGCTTCTTCGCGCCATGGCGGGACGAAGCGTGGAACGTCGCGGCGCTGGCCGCCCTGGCGTGGCTGCTGGTGCTGGCAGCGACCGCGCAGCTGCACCGTGCCAATCGACGCGAGGCCGGCGTCACGCAGACCCTGGCCGATCAGGGCAAGCGCATCCAGGCGCTGCTCCGCACAGCCGGGGACGGCATCCACATCACGGATGGTTCGGGCCACCTCGTCGAGATGAGCGATTCGTTCACCGAGATGCTGGGCTCGTCTCGCGAGCGGCTGCTCGGGCGGCACATCGCCACGTGGGACTGCAACCAGAGCGAGGACGCCATCAACGCCTGGCTGGCCAGGATCAAGCCCGGTGACCGGCAACGGGTCGACGTGCAGCATCGCCGCGACGACGGGCAGGTGATCGATGTCGAACTTCAGCTCAGCATCTGCGACATCGCCGGCAAGCTGTTCGTCTTCGCGTCGGCCCGCGACGTCACCAACGAACGGCGGCTCGTGCGGGAGCAGGCAGCCATGCTGCACAGCGACCTGGTCGGCATGACCAAGATCGAGAACCGCACGATCTGCTGGCGCAACCGCGCAGCGGAGCGAATCCTCGGCTATGACGAGGGCGAGCTGCAGGGGCTGCCGGTGCGCGCTGTCTATTGGGACGACGACGAC
>SEEY01000557.1 GCA_004211235.1 Rubrivivax sp. | reverse complement strand
TGGTTGGTGGGCTCGTCCAGCAGCATCAGCTCGGCCGGGCACATCAGCGCGCGGGCCAGCTGCAGGCGCATGCGCCAGCCGCCGGAGAAGCTGTTGACGGGGGCGTCCAGCTGCTCGGTCTTGAAGCCCAGGCCCATCAGCAGCGCCTGGGCGCGCGAGCGGGCATCGAAGGCGCCGACATCGGCCAGCAGTGCATGGGCGTCGGCCATGGCATGGCCGTCGTTGGCGGCTTCAGCGGCTTCCAGCGCGGCGCGGGCGGCCACCAGCGGCAGGTCGCCTTCGAGCACGTAGTCGGTCGCGCCGTCGTCCGTCTCGGGCATGTTCTGGGCGACCTCGGAGCGGCGCCAGTGCCTGGGCACCTCCACCTCTCCCTTGTCGTTGCCCAGGCGGTGCGTCAGCAAAGCGAACAGGCTGGACTTGCCGGCGCCGTTGCGGCCGACGAGGCCGATCTTTTCGCCGGGTTGCAGCGTGGCGGACGCGTTGTCCAGCACCACCTTGACGCCGCGGCGCAGCGTGATGTCGCGCAAGGTGATCACAGCAGAGCCTCCTTCGTCAGCAGCAGCACCTGGTCGGCACCCGAGGACGTTTCCAGCCACACCGTTTCGAGTGTCGGGAAGGCCGCTTCGAAGTGCTCGCGCTCGTTGCCGATCTCCAGCACGAGCACGCCGTCGTCGTTCAACGCAGCAGGCGCGGCGCGCAGCAGCTCGCGGATGAAATCCATGCCGTCGCTGCCGCCGGCCAGCGCCAGTTCGGGTTCGGCGCGGTATTCGGCGGGCAGGGCGGCCATGCTGTTGCTGTTCACGTAGGGCGGGTTGCAGAGAATCAAGTCGTAGGGTCCGGTGTTCTGGCTGAGTGCGGCGGCCAGGCCATCGCCCTGCAGCAGCCGGATGCGCAGCGCCAGGTTGTGGCGTTCCACGTTCAGCCGGGCGACGGCGAGGGCGTCGGTATCGATGTCCAGCGCATCAACTTCGACATCGGGCCACGCCATCGCCGCCAGCACGGCCAAGCTGCCGTTGCCGGTGCACAGGTCCAGCACGCGGCGGCTCGCCGGATGCAGCCAGGGGTCGATGCTGGCGTCAGCGATCAGCTCGGCAATGAAGCTGCGCGGCACGATGGCCCGCTCGTCGATGGTGAAGGGCACGCCTTGCAGCCAGGCCTCGCCGGTCAGGTAGGCGGCGGGCTTGCGGGTCGTGATGCGTTCGTCGACCAAGGCCGAGATGGCGGCCTGTTCGGCGTCGCTCAGGTCGCGCGTCTCGTGCTCGTCGAGCGCGTCCACGGGCAGGCCCAGGCGCCACAGCGCGAGCCAGGCCGCTTCGTCGAACGCGTTCGTCGTGCCGTGGCCAAAAAACAAGCCCGCCTGGTCAAGGCGGGCGGCTTGGGTGGTGATGCAGTCGATCAGCTTCAAGTGCCGCGGACGTCCAGGGTGATTTCGGTGAAGCTGGCTTCGTCGCCAGCCTTCTCTTCCTTGCGCGGCGCGGTCGAAAGCCGGGCGCCGGGCGCCTCGTTCTGCAGGCGCCAGAGCAGGTTGGTGGGCGAGTCGGCGAAGGCCAGGCCTTCCTCTCGGGTGATGGTGCCGTCGGTGATGAGCTTGGCGAAGTGCTCTTCGTAGGTCTGCGAGCCCTCGGCGATGGACTTCTCCATCGCTTCCTTCACGCCAGCGAAGTCGCCGTTCTCGATCAGCTCCGACACCAGCTTGGTGTTCAGCAGGATCTCGATGACCGGCACGCGGCCGCCGGCCGTGGCGCGCACCAGGCGTTGCGAGACGATGGCCTTCAACCCGGCGGCCAGGTCGTTCAGCAGCGCCGGCCGGGACTCGGGCGTGTAGAAGGACAGGATGCGGTTCAGCGCGTGGTAGGTGTTGTTGCCGTGCAGCGTCGCCAGCACGAGGTGGCCGGACAGCGCGTAGCTGATCGCCGCCGTCATCGTGTCGCGGTCACGGATTTCGCCGATGAGGATGCAGTCCGGCGCCTGGCGCAGCGCGTTCTTCAGCGCGATCTGCAGCGAGGCCGTGTCGCGGCCGATCTCGCGCTGGTTCACCACCGAGCGCTTGTTGCTGAACAGGTATTCGATCGGGTCCTCGATGGTGAGGATGTGCCCGGTCATCGTCTGGTTGCGCAGCTCCAGCATGGATGCCAGGGTCGTGCTCTTGCCGGTGCCGGTGGCGCCCACCATCAGGATCAGGCCGCGCTTCTCCTTGATCATGGTGCCGAGGATGGACGGCAGGCCCAGCGTCTCCATCGTCGGGATGTCGTGCGGGATATGGCGGAACACGCCGGCGATGGAGCCGCGCTGGCGGAAGCCCGACAGCCGGAAGCTGCCGACGCCGCGCACCGACACGGCCATGTTCAGCTCGCCCGAGTTGTCCAGCTCCTGCAGGCTGCCCGGGTCGATGACCTCGGCGATCAGCTGCCGCGGCTGCGGCGGCGTCAGGAGCTGGTCCGACAGTTGCACCGTCTGCCCGTTGATGCGGATCAGCACCGGCATGTTGGCGGACAGATAGCAGTCCGAAGCACCCTTGTCGGCCATCAGCCGCAGGATGCGCTCCATGTTGCCGGCGCTGGGGCTGCTCATGATCAGGCGCGGAGGAGTTCGTTGATGCTCGTCTTGGAGCGGGTCTGCGCATCCACGCGCTTGACGATGATGGCCGCGTACAGGCTGTATCGGCCGCCGTCCTTGGGCAGCGAGCCCGAGATGACGACCGAGCCGGCCGGGATGCGGCCGTAGCTCACCGTGTCGGTCGCGCGGTCGTAGATCGGTGTGCTCTGGCCGATGTAGACGCCCATGGAGATGACCGAGTTCTCTTCGACGATGACGCCCTCGACCACCTCGGAGCGCGCGCCGATGAAGCAGTTGTCTTCGATGATGGTCGGATTGGCCTGCAGCGGCTCCAGCACGCCGCCGATGCCGACGCCGCCGGAGAGGTGCACGTTCTTGCCGATCTGTGCGCAAGAGCCGACGGTGGCCCAGGTGTCCACCATCGCGCCTTCGTCCACATAGGCGCCGATGTTCACGTAGCTGGGCATCAACACGACGTTCTTCGCCTGGAAGCTGCCGCGGCGGGCGACGGCCGGCGGCACGACGCGCACGCCGGTGGCGCGCAACTCGGCCTCGGTCATGCCGGCGAACTTGGTGGGCACCTTGTCGAAGAAGGTCAGCTCCTTGTCGCCCATGATCCGGTTGTCGTTCAGGCGGAAGGACAGCAGCACGGCCTTCTTCAGCCACTGGTGTGTCGTC
>SEEY01000556.1 GCA_004211235.1 Rubrivivax sp. | reverse complement strand
AGCCAAGCCCGAAATCCGTCCGGTGGACGTATTTCGTATGCCCCCTTTTAGCCCCGCCGAGCAGCGGAAGGCCTTGAGGCCGCGTGCGAAGCACGCATCAAGAACTGACTCCACGCAGCAGTCTGACCGCAGCGTAGCGAAGGGAGTTCTGCGTGGGGCCTCAAGGCCTGAGCAGCGCAGGGCACCCCGAAGGGGCGGGGTGGTCAGGGGGGAGCTCTTTGGTTACTTTCTGGCGGCCCAGAAAGTGACTCGCCCGCCGGGGCGAAAACCGAAGGTTTCGCCGAAGGCAAATCCCGGCAACCACTCTTGCGTGTCAAGCCACCGCAACGAGCCCCCGGAAGATTCCTTCCGCCACGCCGGAAGACACCCACCCCAACCCCCTCTCGTCCCTTCCCGCAGCAATGGCAACCATGGCCGTCATGCATCAAGCCGATGCGACCCGGCCCCAAGGAGCCACCATGCTGCAACGCCTCAAGACACTCGCCGCCTCCATCCGCCATGCCTTCGCCCGCAGCGCCAGCCGCGGCCTGCAGGCCGCACCCGTGGCGGGCCGCTCGCTGCGCCGGGCGCTGCCGCCGCTGCTGGCCGTCACGGCCGTCGCCGCGGCGGGCTATGCGGTCGTCGCCCATCCGCCGCTGCAGACCGTGCCGCACGGCCAGGCGGCGCTGCGCACCAACCAGTTCAGCGGCGGCACAAGCGAATTCCGCGACGGCAGCTTCCTGCGCATCCCCGGCCTGCACGAGGTGCGCTTCTTCCCGCTGCGCGATCAGAGCTTTCGCCCCACGGCCATCGCCAGGGCCGACGGCCCGGCGCCGCTGCAGTCGGTCGAGGGCCTGTCGCTGGGCCTGGATGTGACGCTGCGCTGGACGGTCGATGCGACCCGCCTGGCCGAGCTGTCACGCAAGCTGCCGGACGACATCGAGGCCGACGTCATCAGCCCCGCCGTGCAGGCCGTCGTCTACAAGCAGATCGCCCGCCACACGGTGCGCGAGATCTTCTCCAGCCAGCGTGCCGAGATCGCCGCGGCGCTGGAGGCCGAGCTGCGCAGCAAGCTGGCCAGTGACGGCATCCTGCTCAAGGGCGTGCAGATCGGCTCCGTGGACCTGCCGGCCGACTACCGCAAGGGCATGGACCGCCTGCTGGCCGACAGCCTGGCCAGCGAGCGCATGCGCTACACGCTGGAGATCAGCGAGAAGAAGGTCAAGGAGACGGAGTTCGAAGCCGCCGCCGACAAGGTGCGCCGCGAGACGGCCGCCGAGGCCGCGGGGCGCGAGCAGATCATCGCGGCCCGCGCGCAGGAGGAGGCCATGAAGCATGTGCTGCCCTTCAAGCAGAAGCAGATCGAGCAGCGCGCACTCGAAGCCCAGGCCGACAGCGCCGCGCGCGTTCAGCAGGCTGAAGGCGCGGCCCGGGCGCGCCGCATCGAGATCGCCGCTGAATCCGAAGCACGCGAGAAGCTGGCCGACGCCGAGGCCTACCGCATCACGCAGACCGGCAAGGCCAACGCGGGCCAGATGGCGACCGAGGGCGCGTTGCTGACGAAGCACCCGCTGCTGGTGCAGAAGGCCATGGCCGACAAGCTGTCGGACAAGGTGCAGGTCATCATCGCGCCGCCCGGCTCGGGCGGCTTCATCGGCAGCGCGCTGCTGGCCGGTGTGTCGCCGCAGCCCGCCAAGGCCGAGCCGGCCGTGGCCAACCCGGAGTAAGCCGCCATGCGTCGCTTTGCGCTGATCGTCCTGGCCGCCACGCTGGCCGCCGCCGTCATCACCCAGGCCCGCGCAGCCGAGCTGCCGCCCTTCCCGCGCGCTGGCCTCGTCTCGCAGGACTCGCCGCTGCGTGGCGCGCCGCGCGATTCGGCCTCGCTGCAGGCCCAGATGGGCCGTGGCGAGGCGCTGGAGATCCGCGGCGAGCGCGGCGACCACTGGCAGGTGTGGGACTACCGCCGCGAGCGTGGCGGCTGGCTACGCAAGGGCCAGGTCCTGCTGCTGCCGCGGGGTGACGGATCGAGCGCCGAGCTGCTGGCCCAGCTCCGCCTGGCCCGCCAGCAGTTCGGCACCGAAGGCCTGGGCCTCGGCCTGGCCGCCGCCTATGTGCAGGCCGCCACGCCGGCGGAGATGGCCGGCCCCGGCGGCGCCGAGGCCATGGACGCCTTCGGCACGTTCGCCGAGCGCATCGCCGACCGGGCCTCACTGCGCGACGCGAAGGTCGGCGAAGGCCAGCTCGCCGCGCAGATGGACGTGGCCGCGCGCTACGGCCTGAAGTTCGAGCAGTTCGATGCCGAGGACGGCCGTGTGCAGGTCTGCTACGACGGCGGCGCCTTCCGCCGCGTGCTCGCGACGGCGGCCACGCCTGAGCAGCGCGTGCGTGCCGCGCTGGCCCTCACGCGGCCCGACTGCCTGAACCCGCGCGCCAGCGTGCGCGACGCCGAGGCGCGCGACCTCTGGCGCCAGCAGGTGCTGGCCCAGGTGGACGCCGCCACGCTGTCGCCACACTGGAAGAACCGCCTGCTGATGCGCCGCGCTTCCGTGGCCGCGAGCCTGGCGTTCGCCCAGGCGCGCCGGGGTGACGTGGTGCAGCCGCAGGCGCTGGCCGACTTCGCCGGCATCCTGCCCACCGAGCTGACCGAGGACGACCAACCCGCCTACAACGATGCCGCCATGCGCGTGAACGCCGCGCGCTGGCTGGGCACATCCGCCGCGGCGCGGGACTTCGGCGCGGTGCAGCTCTCGCTGCAGCCCGGCGCGGAGGGCGAGCGCTGCGTCGAGCTGAAGGAGGGCGGCAAGGTCGCCGTGCGCCGCTGCAGCTTCGGCCAGGTGGCGCTGGCGTCCGCGTCGCTCAACCGCGAAGGACGCGCGCTGGCCCTGGCCGTGCAGCCGCTGGATGGCTGGCGCGAGCTGTGGCTGTTCCTGAAGGACAAGGACGGCTGGCGCGTCGAAGTGCTGCCGCCTGCGCCGGCCCAGCCGGGCCTGGGCGTGGTGGAGTTCGCCGGCTGGGTGCCCGGTGGCCAGCAGCTGTTGCTGGCCCGCGAGTTCCGCGCGGAGGGCAAGTACCGCCGCAGCTTCGAGGTCGTCGCGCTGGCCGGTCTGGCGGTGGAGCGGCAGTCGCCCGAGCCGGCGCTGCTCGGTGCCTTCCAGCGCTGGAGCGACCCGGCGTGGCGCGGTGGCTCGCCGATCAGGCGTTGAGCGCGAGGGTGAGCGTCAGGCGGCCAGCGCCAGCGCCTCGCCCGGCTGCAGCGGCAGC
>SEEY01000555.1 GCA_004211235.1 Rubrivivax sp. | reverse complement strand
AGACGGCGCGGCGCTGCAAGCTCTACGACGTGGCGACGTCGCGCTGGATGGATTTCGGCGGCCGGGTGTCGGAGCCCACGACCTGGGGCCGCGTGGCCCGCTGAACCTGCTGAACCGCCTCGACGTTCAGCGTCGAAGGAAGCGCATCAGCCGGCCGCGGTAGTCCGGCCGACCGGCCTCCGCCGTCAACGCCGTCTCGCTGAACTCGAACCCCAGCGCCGCCATCCGCTTGCCGAACGCCGACCGGTTGCCGCGGTTGGGGTCGACGATCAGCAGCTCGCAACGCGGCAACGCATGCCGGCCGATGAAGGCCGCGAGCGCGCCGCCGTCGTCGCGTTCGTAGAGCACGTCGCTGCCGATGATGCGGCCCGGCAGTGCGGTTTCCAGAATCGCCTGGGCCTGCCTGAGCTTGTACAGCGGGATGCTCATGTCCACGTGGTGGGCCGTGTGCTCCATGATGTGGTGCAGCAGGCCGCCGATCCTGAGCGGGAAGGTCAGGTGCACGGTGGTGGACACGAAGGGGTCGCTCGCCGACCAGCGCGCCTTGTCCTCATGCCACTGCACCTCGGTGTGCGTGTGATGCACGTAGATGACGAAGCCGATCATCGCGTTCCAGAACGCGAACGGCACCGCGAAGCCCAGCACCACCAAGGCCCATGCCGACTGGCTGGTGACGTGGGCCGCCCACAGCAGCGCGGCGATCCAGGCCGCGCCTGCCGCCACGGCCAGCAGGCCATCGGCCACGAACAGGCCGCGGCGGGCGGGCATGTAGCGCTTGCTCGGGAAGAGCATGCGCAGCCACCACATCTCGACGAAGTAGTACAGGCCCGGCGCCCAGCCGCTGCGGTAGACGCGCTCCAGCAGGCGGCGGGCCGGCGTCAGCGCGGCGTACTCGGCCGGCGTGAGCGGCTGCCAGACGAAGTCCTTGCCCTTGAGGTTGGTGAAGCCGTGATGCATCACGTTGTGGCCCACCTCCCACAGGCTGTAGGGCGTCAGCGACGGCAGGAAGGCGATGCGCCCGAGCCATCGGTTGAGCCGGCGGTGCGGCGTGTAGCTCTGGTGGCAGGCGTCGTGGCCAATGATGAACAGCCGGCCGATGACGAAGCCCGCCGCCAGCGCCGCGGGCAGCTTCAGCCACCAGGGCGGCAGCAGCACCACGCCGCTGATCGCGGCGAGGAACAGCGTCCAGTCCAGCAGCAGCAGCGCCACGGCGCGCAGCGTCTGCGGCTGCGAGATGGGCAGCAGCCAGGAGCGGATCTCCTTGCGTGCAGGCATGCGGGCCTGGCGGTCGATGACCGGCACGGCAGCTGGGTGGGCGGGCGATGAAGGCGGCTGCAGGACTTGACTCATGGGGGCGCTGTCGATGAACCGCCAGATGCTAGCCAGCGGGCGCTGCGGCCGTTTTGCGATGCGTCAAGGACTGCGCGATGCGGGCATGCGTGCGTCAGGCCGTCTGTGCGTCGTCCACCGCGCTGCGGGCGACGTCCAGCCGCGTCTCGCGCTGCCAGGCCGCCAGGCCCTGCGGCGACTCGCGCGGCGACAGCCCGGTGGCGCGGATGGCGCCGACGTAGCCGTCACGGCCCTGCGCCTTGGCGGCGTAGAGGGCCGAGTCGGCCAGCGCGAGGCAGGCGCGCCAGTCCCACAGCCGCGGGTGCTGCGGGTCCAGCGGGAAGGCGCAGAAGCCGATGGACACGGTGACCTGCACGGTCTCGCCGGGGCCGATGTCGAAGGGCCTGTCGCGCACGGCGGCACAGACGCGGGCGGCCAGCTCGGCGGCATCGCCCCGCTCGGTCTCGCGGGCCAGCACCAGCACCTCCTCGCCGCCCCAGCGCACCAGCGAGTCGGTCTCGCGGAAGACGCTGCGCAGGCGCTGCGCCAGCTGCACCAGCACCGCATCGCCTGCCGCATGACCATGCAGGTCGTTGACGCGCTTGAAGTGGTCCAGGTCCAGCAGCAGCAGCAGCAGGTCCGCATCCGGGCCGGGCAGGGGAGGCTTGCCGTGGCTGGCCTGCGTCTCGAAACGGCGCAGGCACAGGGCCAGGTCATCGTCCAGGCGAAGCTCCAGGTAGCGGCGGTTGCGCAGGCCGGTCAGCGCGTCCGTCAGGCTGAGCTCGCGCAGCTCCGTCGTGCGTTCGTCGACCAGCGCCTGCAGCTCGGTCTCCCGGCGGCGCAACTGGCGGGTGCGCCAGCGCATCCAGCCCCAGAGGGCGACCAGCGCCAGCAGCGCGCCGGCGATGCGGGCGGCCAGGGTCTCCCACCAGGCCGGCGCCAGCTCGACGGGCAGCTGCAGCATGCCGTCGCCCCAGCGCGCCGGGTGGGCGGTGGCGCGCACCTGCAGCACGTAGCGGCCCGGGCCGAGCGGGCCGAAGCTGGGGCTGCGGGCGCTGGCGTCCACACGCGTCCAGTCGCTGTCCAGGCCCTTCAGGCGGTATTCATAGCGCAGCCGCGCCGGGTCGGCATAGTCGAGCGCGGCGAACTCGACGGAGAGCGTGCGCTGGCCGGGTTCCAGCGTCAGGCCGCCCTCGCCCGGAGGCGGCGCCTCATGCGGCTGGCCGTTGACGCGCAGGCCGCTGACGACCAGCGGCGGGTTGTCCGCCGGCACGCGCCAGGCCTGCGGCTGCACCCGCAGCAGGCCGCGGCTGCCGCCGAACAGCAGGCTGCCGTCGGGCAGCTCCGCATCGGCGAAAAACCAATAGCTGCCGAAGCTCGCCCCCTCGGCGCTGCCGAAGCCGTCGAAGCGGTCGGCCGCCGGGTCGTAGACGAAGAGCTGGCTCCAGATGCGGCCCTGCGCGTCTTCATGCAGATGGCCGCCGAAGAGGCCCTCCACGCCGTGGCGCTCGCTGAGGCGCTCGAAGCGCGCGCGGCCCTGGGTATCCCAGCCGCGCAGGCGGTGCAGGCCGCCGACCGGCGTGTCCAGCCACAGGCGGCCGTCGCGACCCCACAGCAGCGCCATCACGGCCGGGCTGGCCAGCGTTTCGCCGGGCGCCTGCGGCACCGGCTCCAGGCCGCCGCCGCCTTCGCGTTCGCGGAACAGCCCCTGCTGGCCGCCGACCCACAGCCGACCGTCGGGCGCCTGGCGCAGCACGTAGACGCCGCCCTGAAGCCGGGCGCCGCCCGCACCACCCGCACCGCCCACCGGATGCACGCGCTCCAGGCCCGTGGCGGCCGCGTCCGGCAGTCGATACAGCCCTTCCTGCAGCCCCACCCAGACGCTGCCGTCGGCGCGCGGCAGCAGTTGCTGG
>SEEY01000554.1 GCA_004211235.1 Rubrivivax sp. | reverse complement strand
CTCGGGCACGGTGTCCGACTCCTTCGGCGCGTCGTCCCGCGGCAGCAGCGGCGGTGGCGACAAGCGGGCCGAGGGCCGCTATCGCGTCACCGACGTCGCCAGGGCCGACGCCGGCAAGCTGCGGCTGACGCTCGCCCGGGACGGCGCCGAGCCGGTCGAGCTGACGCTGCCGCAGCAGGCGCTGGCCACCCGCGCCGTCAACGTCGGCGACGAGGTGCAGGCCACGCCGCAGCCCTATGGCATCGCCTTCGCGCATGCCGACACCGGCAAGGCCTTCTTCCTCGTGCTGGAAGACGCCTGGGCCCGCGAGATGGCGGCACGCGTCGTCAAGCCTTGAGGTTGTTGGCGGCCTGGGCAGCCGCGGCAGCGCTCGCGTTCGGAACCACCGTCGCACAGGCCGGCTCCCTGCCGCCACGCGGCTGTGACCGCCCGGTCGCCACGACCGCCACGCAGCAGGACGGGCTGCTGCGCTTCACCGCCGCCATCCGCGACGTGCTGGCCGCGTCCGGCGCGCCCGCCGCGCTGATCGCACGCTCGGGCACCGACCTGTCGCGCTTCGGCCTGCGCTACTCACACGCCGCCGTCGCGCTGGCCGAGGGCCTGGATACGCCCTGGGCCGTACGCCAGCTCTATTACGCCTGCGAAGAAGGCGCGCCCCGCCTGTTCGACCAGGGCCTGGCCGGCTTCGTCAGCGGCAGTGACGACGTCGACCTGGGCTACGTCAGCCTGCTCCTGCTGCCATCCGAGGTGGCTGCGCCGCTGGCGGCCACGGCGCTGGACAAGGGTGTCGCGCTGGGCCTGTTGAACGCCCGCTACAGCGCCAACGCCTACCCCTTCAGCACGCTCTACCAGAACTGCAACCAGTGGGTGGCCGAACTGCTGGCCGCGGCCGTCACCGGCACGTCGGCGCGCTCCGACGCGCAGGCCTGGCTCCAGCGCGAGGGCTATGCGCCCGAGCCGGTGCGCGTGTCGCCGCTGCTGATGCTGGTCGGCCGCTTCGTGCCCTGGCTGCATTTCGACGACCACCCGGCGGACCTGCTCACCGCCAACACCGTGCAGACCAGCCTGCCAGACAGCCTGGAGGCGTTTGCGCTGAAACGCTGGCCGGCGGCGCGGCGTATCGAGTTCTGCCACGGGCCCCAGGGCGTGCTGATGCGCGAAGGCGGCGCGCCGCTGCCGGCGGGCTGCATGGCGCAGGAAGGCGACCGGGTGACCGCGCCGGACTAGCCCGGCAAAGGTCCTGACTCGACAGAACTGCGGATGCCAGCGGCGCCACAGCTGCGCACAGTCCGCCCCCACAAGATCACTTTTGTCTCAAGGGGCCGACATGGATGAACTGCTGGATCGCATCAAAGATGCAACACCTGACACCACAAACACAACCACGAAGGCAACGACAACCACCGGCGTCGCGGATGGCGCCGAACTGCGCGGCTCGTCCTTCGACTACCTGACCCTGCCCGGCACCGACCTCGCCGCCAAGGCGGAGGCCTTCCATGCCTGGGCGCAGACGCGGGTGTCGCAGGGCGTGTTCCCGTATGCCAAGCGCCTGGGCGGGCGGCCGGGCGCGACGGCCGAGCTGACGCTGCTGGACGGCCAGCGCCATGCCGGCCTGAACTTCTCGTCGCAGGAATACCTGTCGCTCGCCCGCCACCCCAAGGTCTGCGCGGCGGCGCAGGCGGCGATGGACCGCTATGGCGTGCACAGCGCCGGCTCGACAGCACTCGCCGGCAACGTGGAAGAGGCCACCGCGCTGGAGGCCGAGCTGGGCGAGCTGCTGCGCATGCCCGAGGTGCTGCTGTTCCCGACCGGCTGGGCCGCGGGCTTCGGCGCCATCAAGGGCCTGGTGCGCGACGCCGACCACATCGTCATCGACCAGCTCGCGCACAACTGCCTGCACGAAGGCGCCCGCGCCGCCACGCCCAACGTCCACCTGCACCGGCACCTGGACGTCGACCACGTGGAGCGCCTGCTCAGGCGCGTGCGCCAGCGCGACCCGCGCAACGGCATCCTCGTCGTCACCGAGGGCTGCTTCTCGATGGATGCCGACTCGCCCGACATCCCCCGGCTGCAGGCCGTGGCACGGGCGCACGGCGCGCTGCTGATGGTCGACGTGGCCCACGACCTGGGCTGCCTCGGCGCCGGCGGCGGTGGCCAGCTGGAGCTGCAGGGCGCGCTGGGCCAGGTGGACCTGGTGATGGGTTCGTTCTCCAAGACCTTCGCGTCCAACGGCGGCTTCGTCGCCTGCCACGACCGTGCGATCAAGGAGTACCTGCGCTTTTACGCCGCGCCCAACACCTTCTCCAATGCGCTGTCGCCGGTGCAGGTGGCCATCGTCCGGGCCTGCGTGGCCATCGTGCGATCGAGCGAGGGTGCCGAGCGGCGCGGGCGGCTGATGCGCGCCATCCTCGGCCTGCGGGGCGCGCTGACCGAGCAGGGCATCAGCGTGCTCGGGCACCCGTCACCCATCGTGCCGGTCATGCTGGGGCATGCCGCGCTGGCCCGCGTGGCCAGCCGCGAGATGAGCCAGGCCGGGCTGCTGGCCAACCTCGTCGAATACCCCGCCGTGTCGCTGAACAGCGCGCGCTTGCGCATGCAGGTCATGGCCGACCACACGCCCGCGCTGTGCCAGACGGCGGCGCGCATCGTCGCCGATGCGCTGCAGCGGGCGCGGGAGCTCACCACGCTCCCACACTGAACCTCGCGCAACCCGCAGCGGAGAGAACGGGCGCATTTGGGGCCGAGCGCCGGGCCGCTCCCAAGCCGGCCCGGCATGGCGATGTGCTTGCGGCTCAATGCCGCAAGCATCGCCGTCCCCTCGGAGACCGACCAGACTCGCTCGCGTTCAGCGATGCGAGGTTGGGCGAGGGGCAGTTTCACTTCAGTCTCTGGCGGGAATCTTCATGCCGCGCTGCACGGCAGGCCGGTCCAGGAAGGCCGCACGCACGCGCTCGACTTCGGCAAAGTCGCCATAGCCGACAAGGTCGCCGGCTTCGTAGAAACCGATCAGGTTGTTCACCCAGGGCCAGGTCGCGATGTCCGCAATCGTGTACTCGTCGCCAACCAGCCAGGCCTTGCCTTTGAGGTGGCCGTCGAGCACGGCGAGCAGGCGCCGCGCTTCGGCAACATAGCGGTCGCGCGGGCGCTTGTCTTCATAGTCCTTGCCGGCGAACTTGTTGAAGAAACCGAGCTGGCCGAACATCGGGCCGATGCCGCCCATCTGGAACATGAGCCACTGCAGCGCCTCGTAG
>SEEY01000553.1 GCA_004211235.1 Rubrivivax sp. | reverse complement strand
TTCGACGAGATCCTGCGTGTGCTGGACAGCATCCAGCTCACCGCGAAGCACAAGGTCGCCACGCCGGTGAACTGGCAGCAGGGTGACGACGTGATCATTGCCGGCTCGGTCAGCGACGAAGACGCGAAGACGCTGTTCCCGGCCGGATGGAAGGCACCCAAGCCCTACCTGCGCATCACCAAGCAGCCGGGCTGAACCGGTCTACTGGCACGTCAGCAGAATCCCCCCAATGCACGGCATTCGGGCTCACGCCAGCGCCGCCATCAGCGATGGCACTTCCGCGGACAGCTCTCGGGCGAGGAAGCCGAGAGGACCGATGCGGGCCGCCAGCCGCTCCGCCGCGCGGGCATGCAAGGCGACACCCCAGGCCAGCGCCTGCTCGACGGGCGCGCCGCGAGCCATCAGTCCGGCCACGAGGCCGGCCAGCACGTCTCCCGAACCCGACGTGGCCAGGCCGGGATTGCCGCGCGCATGGCGCCAGAGGCGCCCGTCCGGGGCGGCGAGCCAGGTGCATGCGCCTTTGAGCGCCACCGACGCACCCCAGGTGCGGGCCGCGACGCGGGCCCGTTCGCCAGGATCGGATTCGATGCTTTCCTTCGCCTCGCCGCTCAGGTGGGCCATCTCGCCCGCATGAGGCGTCATCCCCACGGGCCCACCGAAAGGCCATCCGTGGTCTGACGGCTGGCGCACGACGTCCATCGCTGCGGCGTCGAGCAGCACCGGCTGGCCCTTCTGCAGCGCCTTCAGCCGGCCCAGCAGCGCCTGCACGAGCCGGACCGTCGACGCCCCTTCAGCCATGCCCGGGCCGACGAGCAGCGCCGCTGTGTGCTCGAGGGTGGTGGCGAGCCTGTCCGGGCCGCCGGGATGCAATCCACCGTCACCGTCCTCCGGCAGGGCCACGACCCTGGCCTCGGGAAGCTGCTGCGCGACCCACAGCGCGACGGCCGCTGCCGTGGCCACCACGAGCTTGCCCGCACCGGCCCGCAGGGCGGCCTCGCCCGCCAGCACCGCAGCGCCCGGCATCTCCGCCGAGCCGGCGATGACCAGCACCCGGCCACGGGCCTCCTTGTCATCGTCGTGCGAGGGCCGCGGAAGCGGCCAGGCCCTCAGCGCTGCATCGTCCAGTTCGATCGGGGCCGTCATGGCTTGGCGGCGGCCGGCACATCGGGCGCGGCGGTGACGGGCGTCCCGCTCATTTCAAGCGGCGCCACAAAGTTGGCCTGCTGGAGCGTGAGCTTGCCGTGGCGTCCCGCGGCAGGGTCGAAGGCATAGAGCGTGACGCCACAATTCGGCACGTCGCCCTTGCGGTCGATCTCCAGCACTTGCTGCTCGTCCAGACGCTCGATCAGGTAGCGCATGCAGTTCACGATCACCTGGTGCGCAATGATCATCACCCGCTCCCTGCGGTATTCGCGCGTCACGGTGTCGAGCAGGCCGCGCAGCCGCAGGATGACGTCGCACCAGCTTTCGCCGCCGGGCGGTCGGAAGTAGAACTTGCCGACATGTCGCCGCTGCTCGAACAGATCGGGAAAGCGCTCGCGGATGCCGCTGTGGGTGAGCCGGTCCAGCAGGCCGAACTCCTTCTCGCGCAGCCGCTCATCGACCACGGTGCTCACGTCTTCCAGCGAGACCTGGCCCGCCTCGATGACGTGCTGCATCGTTTGCCGGGCCCGGATGTACGGCGAGCACAGCAAGACGTTGGGCCGCACCTCGGGCGCCAGGCCGCCGACCCAGCGGCCGAGCGCGCGCGCCTGCTCCACGCCGAGGGGCGACAACGGCACATCCATGTCGCGGTCGGCAATGTCGATGACCGGCATGCCGGCGGCCTCGGCAGCGTCCCTTGCGACGTTGCCCGCACTCTGACCGTGTCGGGCGATCCAGAGTTGATCGGGCCATTTCTGGCTTTGCGGTTCTGCCATGCATGACGCATGGCGAACGGCGTGCCCGGCCGGCTTGCACGGTCCGTCCCGCCTTGCAGCGCGAGCAGGGTCGGCATCGTTCGGTTTGCTGCAACGAGTGCCGAACCGTCGTCCGTTCGCCTGGACCCACAGTCAGTTGCTAGCGCCAACGAGCATCGGGGCCGCTTGAAGCGGGGCCGCTGCGCGAACCGTCAGGCTTCGGCGGTCACCGGGTCGATGACGCGGCGCACCTGGGCCACCGAGTCGGCGGGGAACCCGCCGCGTCGCGCGTGCTCGCGCACCTGGGCTTCATCGGCTGCGTTGTAGACGCAATAGATCTTGTCGTCGGTGACGTAGCTGTGCACCCACTGGATGCCCGGCCCCATGTCCTGCAGCACCCCGCACGACGTGGCGGAGATCGACTGCAGCTCGGTGCCGGAGAGCCGGCCGGCGCCGGGGATGTTTCTTTCGATGACGAACTTGGGCATGGAGATTCCTTTGACGGGGCCGGTCGGAGATCGAGCGGCCTGGCCTGATGCTCGGGTCCCGGGGCGGGTGGCGTCCTTTGGTCGCCCTGAAAACTGGCTAAATTCGCGCTCACGATGCCCGCGTCCCACTATCGCTTCGGCGACTTCAAGCTGCTGCCGGCCGAGCGCCTGCTGTTTCGACGCGGCAGCGAGGTGGCGCTGACGGCGCGCGCCTTCGAGCTGCTCGTGGCGTTCGCCGAGCGGGCCGGGCAGCTGGTGGCCCGGGACGACCTGTTCAAGCGCGTCTGGGCCGGGGTCGTCGTCGAGGACAACAACCTTGCGGTGCAGGTGGGCGTGCTGCGCAAGCTGCTGGGCGCCGAGGCCATCACCACCATCCCGGGCTTCGGCTACCGCTTCGCGCTGCCGGTGCTGGACGTGGCCGAGGGCGACGTCCTGCCGCTGCCTCGCGCCGGCCGCAGCAACCTGCCGCGGCGCCTGCCCGCGCTCATCGGTCGCACGGCCGAACTGGACGAGGCAGCCGGGCTGTTGCGCAGCCACCCGGCCGTCACGCTCTGCGGCGGCCCCGGCGTGGGCAAGACGCGGCTCGCGCAGGCGCTGGCGCACCGCCTGGCGGGCGAGCATGCCGACGGCGCCTGGTGGGTGGACCTGACGCTGCTGCGCGACGACGAGCCGGTGGCTGCCGCCCTTGCGCGCGTGCTTGGCCTGGCGGAAGCGAGCGCGACGCTGGCCACCCTGGCCGAGCGGCTGGCGCCACTGTCGATGCTGCTGGTGCTCGACAACGCCGAGCACCGCGCCGCCGACGTGGCCGAGGCCGTCGCGGCCCTGGTGCGCGATACCGGCCGTATCGGCCTGCTCGTCACCAGCCAGGTGCCGCTGCACGTGCCGGGCG
>SEEY01000552.1 GCA_004211235.1 Rubrivivax sp. | reverse complement strand
CTCGTCGCCCGTCATCACCAGCCGCGCCTCTCCGCCGCCGAACAGCTCGGGGAACATGCGGCCGAAGTGGTCGTTGACCTGGCTGAAGGTGGCGCCCAGCAGGTCGCGCGTCTCCAGGTCGATCTTGTGGATGGCGTCTTCCAGCGTCTTGATGGCGCTGTTCAGGTCCTCGCACTGCGCGTCGAGGAAGGTCTTGCGCTCGCGGGCCGTGGTCAGTTCATCCAGGGCCGCGAGGTTGACTGCGCCGAGTGCGGCGATCTCGCGGTTGATGCGGTCGATCTCGCCCTGCAGTCCGTAGAGCTTGACGGCGCCGTCCTCGATGGACTTGGCCAGCGCTTCCAGATCGACGGCCGCCGCTTCCAGCTGCTCGCGGTACTGCGCGCCGCCGAGCTGGGCGGCCTGCTCTTCCAGCTGCAGCTTGGTGATGGCCTCGCGCAGCGGGTCCAGGCTGCGCTCGAAACCCATGCGCTGCTCGTCGGCCTTGCGCAGGCGCAGCGAGAGGTCGTCGTAGTTGGCGCGCACGGCGGCCAGCGCCTGCTCGCGTTCGACCTTCACGGCCAGGGCGTCCTGCAGGCCGGCCTGCGCGGCGGCATCGTTGAGCGTGTCCAGCTCGGCCTGCAGGCTGGCGGCCGACGTGGCGACGGTGGCGATCTGCGCCTCGGCCGTCTCGATGCCACGCTGCAGCTCGCCGCGGCGCGCCGCCAGCGTCTGTGTGGCGAAGCGGGCTTCCTGGGCGCGGCGCTCCAGCGCCCGCAGCTGCTCGCGGGCGTCCGCCAGCTTGCGCTCGGCGGCGATGGTGGCGTCTTCCAGTTCGGCATGGCGCTGCTGCGCGTCGCCGAGCTGGATGTCCAGCTCCTCGAAGCGCGCCTCGCCCACTGCGCGGCGCTCCTGCAAACCCTCCTGCTGGGCGGCGATCTCGGCCAGCTCGGCGTCCAGCGCACTGCGGCGCTGCTGGCTGGCCTCGGCCTGCTGGGTCAGGCGCAGCAGCTCGACGTGGATCTGGTGGGCGCGCGTCTGCGCCTCGCTGGCCTCGCGGCGCAGCGTCGTGAGCCGCCCGCTGGCGTCGTTGAACTGGTGCTCGACGCGGGTCAGCGTCAGGCGCGCCTCGTCGGCGATCAGGTTCTGCGCGCGCTGCGCCGTCGTCAGCTGCTCGATCTCCTGGGCCCGGGCCAGCAGGCCGGCCTGCTCGGAATCGGGCGCATAGAAGGTCACCGAGAACTGGCCGACGGCGTGGCCGGCCGGCGTCAGGATCAGCTCGCCGTGCGTGAGCCGGTCGCGCGCGGCGAGTGCCTCGTCAAGCGTTGGCGCGGTGTAGACGCCTTCGAGCCAGTCGTTCAGCAGAGCGGTCAGGCCGGCATCGTTGAGCTTGAGCCGTTCGCTGAGCTTGGGGAAAGACTCGTGGCTGTTGGCAATCGATGCCGAAGGCGTCGAGTAGAAGGCCAGCCGCGCCGGCGGTGCATCGGCCTCGAAGGCACGCACCGTGTCGAGCCGGCCGACGCTGAGGGCGCCCATGCGCTCGCGCAGCGCGGCCTCCAGCGCGTTCTCCCAGCCCTGCTCGATGTGCAGCTTGGTCCACAGGCCCTGCAGGCCATCCAGCCCGTGCCGTGCCAGCCAGGGCTTGAGCTTGCCCTCGGTCTGCACCTTTTCCTGCAGTGCCTTCAGCGCTTCCAGGCGGGCGGTGAGGTCGGACTGCTTCGCAAGCTGCGCGTTGGCGTCCTGCTGCGCGCTGCGGCGTTGTTCTTCCAGCTGCGGCAGCTGCTCGGCCAGCTCCTGCAGGCGGCCGTCCGACAGCTCACGGGCTTCGTCGGCCGCGGCGGCGCGTTCACGGAGTTGTTCGAGCGCTTCGTGGTCGGGTGCACCGAGCGCTCGCGACTCCGCCGTCAGCCGGTCCTCGCGCTGGCGCAGCGCCCTCGCCTGCTCGTCGACGCTGCGGCTCTCGGCCGCCAGCACCTGGATCTGCTGCTGCACCTGTGTCACCCGCGTGCGCTGCTCGTTGGCGCGGGCCTGGGCGGCGCGGACGGCGTCTTCCGTCTGCGGCAACTGCGCCTGCTGTTCCTCGGCCTGGGCGGCCAGGATCTCGCTTTGCTCGTCGGCGCCGGCGATCTGCTCGGCAATGCCTTCCAGCTCCGTCTTCGCCTGTTCGGCGCGCTCACGCCACTGGCCGTCCTGGGCGTGCAATTCCGCCAGCCGCTGTTGGGCGCGGTTGCGGCTTTCGACGACGAAGCGGATGCGCTCCTCCAGCCGGCTCACCTCCAGCTGCGCCTCCGCATAACGGCCCTGTGAAGCGTGCAGTTCGTCGCCGGCGGCGTAGTGGGACTGGCGCACCTCTTCCAGCGTCGCCTCGACGGCGCGCAGCTCCGCGGTGCGGGATTCCAGCGCATTGACGGCTTCGGCATGCGCCGTCTTCACACGCGCCGCCTCGTTGCCGGCATCGCGCAGCTTCAGGAACCACAGCTGGTGCAGCTTCAGCGTGCCGCTGTCCTGCAGGCCGCGGTAGGTGGCGGCCACCTCCGCCTGGCGCTCCAGTTTCTCGAGGTTGCTGTTCAGCTCGCGCAGGATGTCGTCGACGCGGGTCAGGTTCTCGCGGGTGTCCTTGAGCCGGTTCTCGGTCTCCCGGCGGCGTTCCTTGTACTTGGACACGCCGGCCGCTTCTTCGAGGAACAGGCGCAGCTCCTCGGGCTTGCTCTCGATGATGCGCGAGATGGTGCCCTGGCCGATGATGGCGTACGCGCGCGGCCCCAGGCCGGTGCCGAGGAAGACGTCCTGCACGTCGCGGCGGCGCACCGGCTGGTTGTTGATGAAGTAGCTGGAGGTGCCGTCGCGCGTCAGCACGCGCTTGACGGCGATCTCGGTGAACTGGTTCCATGGCCCACCGGCACGAGCGGACTGGTTGTCGAACACCAGCTCCACGCTGGAACGCCCCGCCGGCTTGCGGTTGCCAGAGCCGTTGAAGATGACGTCCTGCATCGACTCGCCACGCAGCTCGCTGGCCTTGCTCTCGCCGAGCACCCAGCGCACGGCATCCATGATGTTGGATTTGCCGCAGCCGTTGGGGCCCACGACGCCGACGAGCTGCCCCGGCAGCTGGAAGGTCGTGGGTTCGGCAAAGGACTTGAAGCCGGCGAGCTTGATCGAATTCAGCCGCATGGAGGAAGGTTCGTAAGCCCTTGATTTGGCTAAAGAAAAGCGCCTTTGACGGGCGCTTCGATGGGGCCGGATGATAGCATTCGCACCCTCTCAGATTGACCCCGCACCATGGCCACCAAGAAGTCCGCC
>SEEY01000028.1 GCA_004211235.1 Rubrivivax sp. | reverse complement strand
CCCCCGGGCCGATGTCGTTGAGCGTGGCCAGCGGGCTGCTGGCGACTTCGACGCCGATGTGCATGGACTTGACGAACGGCAGCACGGACTCGGCCGTCCAGTCCGCCTTGCCGGCCGGCGAATCCGCCGCGACGACGATGACGACCTCGGCCTCGACAGCCGCGAAGCCGCCCTCGAACACCGGGCAGGTTGCCGTGCCGCCCGGCTCGACGTGGTGGACATTGGGCGCGAAGGCCGGGCCGATCAGGCGCTCCTCGGGGAACTGCGCGGCGAAGGCGGGGTTCACGCGGGCGACCTTCCAGCCCTTGATGGCGTCGGGCCAGCGCTTGATGGCCGCGGCCTGGATCTCGTAGGCCTCGTCCAGCGTCGCGGGCGGCGTGCCGGGATAGCTCTCGAACGACTGGCCCGCGGCGCGGGCGGCGGTGAAGGCCTGGGCAATGGCTTGCGGGTCGGTGCGGGTGGGGGTGGTCAAGGGAGGTCCTTCGCGCCCTGGGGGCGTCCTGTTGAATGCGCGGCGATTTTCCGCGAAGCGCGGCGCCACCGGCTCTGCATGTCGGGAAGCGCCGCTATCCGGCGCCCTGCTCCGTGCGCACGGCGAACAGCGCCAGCTCCACATCGTTGCGCACGCCGATCTTTTCCAGCACGCGGGCGCGATAGGTCGAGACCGTGTTGGGCGACAACACCAGCTGCTCGGCGATCTCGCCCACGCTGCGGCCCGCGGCCAGCAGCTTGAAGACCTGGTATTCGCGGTGCGACAGCAGTTCGTGCAGCGGCTGGGTGTCGTCGGCGCCGCCCCGCCCCGGGCCGCCCGCGCCGATGGCGCCGGCCAGCTGCTCGGCCACGCTCGGCGTGATGAAAAGCTTGCCGCGCGCCACGCTGCGCACGGCGTCGATCATCTGCTCGCTGTCCGCGCTCTTGTTCAGGTAGCCGGCGGCGCCGAGCTTGAGGCTGCGCACGGCGTATTGACGGTCGGGGTAGGTGGACAGCATCAGCACCGGCAGCTTGGGGAACTCGGACTTCAGCGCCTTCAGGATGTCCAGCCCGTCGCGTTGCGGCATGGCGATGTCCAACAGCACGACGTCGACCCCGCCGGCCCGCACCTGCTGGATGGCATCCGGCCCGTTGGCCGCCTCGCCGACGACGCGCAGGTCCTCGGCCTCGCCCAGCACCTGCTTGATGCCCTGGCGGACGATGAGATGGTCGTCGCAGATGAGCACGCGGATCATGTCGCGGCCTCCAGCGGCATCACCAGCCGCACCGTCGTGCCCCGGCCGGGAAAGCTCTCGATGCCGACCCGCCCGCCGAAGTGCCCGGCCCGCTCGCGCATGCCCAGCACGCCGTAGCTGCGCGCATCGTTGAGCGCCTCGGGCGCGGCGCCCACGCCGTCGTCGCGCACCTGAAGGTAGAGCACCGGGCCCGGTGGCGCGTCCACGTCGAGACGGATGGCCACGTGCCGCGCCTGCGCATGCCGGGCGATGTTGGACAGCACCTCCTGGAAGATGCGGAACACGGCGATGGCGAGGCCCCCTTCGGGCGGCACCACGTCCGCGGCGATATGCATCTTGAAGTCGACCCGGCGCTCGTCGGCACCGGCAAGCTGGAACTCCTGGGCCTGCCACTCCAGCGCCGCCCACAGGCCCTGGTGGTCGAGGATGCTGGGGCGCAGGTCCGTGATGATGCGGCCGACTGCGTCCACGGCCGTGTCCACCAGGCCGCCCATGCGCTGGCACTTGCCCACCATCGGCTCGCGCTGCGCCGCATCGCCCACGCGGCGGGCCAGCCAGTCCAGGTCCATCTTCAGCGCCACGAGCAGGGAGCCGAGTTCGTCGTGGATCTCGCGGGCGATGCGCTTGCGCTCGGTCTCGCGCATGGCTTCCAGGTGATGGGCCAGTTCGCGCAGCTCGGCGGTGCGGCCGGCCACGCGTTGCTCCAGCTGGTCATGGCTGGCGCGCAGCGCGGCCTCGGCCTGGCGGCGTGCGGAGATGTCGACGAAGGTGACGACGGCGCCCTGCACTTCGCCATGCTCGATGACCGGGTAGCTCGAATATTCGGCCGGGAAGGCGCTGCCATCGGCCCGCCACAGCACCTCATCGTCGATGCGGCAGGGGTCACCGCGGCGGAAGGCGTTGAAGATCGGGCAGTCGCACTCCGGGTAGTGCGCGCCGTTCTCGCGCGAGTGGTGGATCAGCTCGTGCATGTTGCGGCCCAGCACCTGCTCCGTGCGCCAGCCCAGCGCCTCGCAGGCCGCGCGGTTGACGAAGGTGCAGCAGCCGGCCATGTCGATGCCGAAGATGCCTTCGCCCGTGCTTTCAAGCAGCAGCGAGGCGGTGGAGGGATGGTCAAGGGCAAACGGCATGCTCATGAGATTAGCAAGGGTTGCGCCGCAGATTGGCGGAGAGCGAATAAGGAAATAAGGAAACTGTCGTTCCGCGAATAAGCGACTTCGGGCAACCTCCCGGCTTTCGTTCATCCGAAGCCCTCGCCATGCCCGCTTTCCTGCCCACCCGCCGCGCTCTTGTTGCTCTGATCGCCGCGTCGGCCGCCCTGCCCGCCGTGCCCGCGTTCGCTGCCGACGCAACGCTGTTGAACGTCTCCTATGACGTCGCCCGCGAGCTGTACAAGCAGATCAACCCGGCTTTCGTCGCTGCGCAGAAGGCCAAGGGCGTGACGGTGACGGTGAACCAGAGCCACGGCGGCTCCAGCAAGCAGATCGGCGCCGTCATCGGCGGCCTGGAGGCCGACGTGGTGACGATGAACCAGGCCACCGACGTGGACCAGCTCGCCACCAGCGGCCTGACGCCGGCCGACTGGCGCAGCCGCTTCCCGAACAACGCGGCGCCCTACTCGTCGACCATGACCTTCCTCGTGCGCAAGGGCAACCCCAAGGGCATCAAGGAGTGGACCGACCTGGCCCGCCCGGGCGTGCAGGTGATCCTGCCCAACCCCAAGGTCACGGGCAACGGCCGCTACAGCTACCTCGCCATCTGGGGCAGCGTCATCGCCACCGGCGGCACCGAGGCGCAGGCCAAGGAGCTGGTCACCAAGGTGCTGACCAACGTGCCCGTGCTGGACGGCGGCGGCCGCGGCGCCACGACGACGTTCACGCAACGCGGCATCGGCGACGTGCTCGTCACCTTCGAGGCCGAGGTGGAGCTGATCGAGAACGAGTTCGGCAAGGGCCAGTTCGAGCAGGTCAACCCCAGCATCTCCATCGAGACGGACGCACCGGTCGCCCTCGTCGACAAGGTCGCCACGAAGAAGGGCAACGCCGCGCTGGCCAAGGCCTATCTCGATTTCCACTGGACAGCCGAGGCGCAGGAGATCATCGCGAAGAACAACTTCCGCCCGCGCGACCCGGCCATCTTCAAGAAGCATGCGCAGCGGTTTGCCAACATCAAGCTGTTTACGGTCGACCAGACATTGGGTGGCTGGGCCAAGGTCAGCAAGCAGCACTTTGCGGATGGCGGCACGTTTGATCAGGTGATGGCAAGTATCAAACGTTAGGACTGTTGACCCCTCGTCCAATTTGCCGCGCTGAACGCGGGCAAGTTGGCCGGTCCCCCGAGGGGACGGCGATGCTCGCGGGGAGTGCCCCGCTCCCACATCGCCCACGCGGGCCGGCTTGGGGCGGCCCGGCGCTCGGCCCGAATACGACACACAAGAACCTATGGCCTCCTTCTCCCTTGGTAGACGACGCGTCCTGCCCGGCTTCGCACCGACGCTCGGCTTCACGCTGTTCTACCTGTCCCTGATCGTGCTGATCCCGCTGGCCGCGGTGTTCCTGAAATCCTCGGGCCACGGCTTCGAGGCTTTCTGGGCGGCAGCCACGTCGCCGCGCGTGCTGGCTTCCTACAAGCTCAGCTTCGGCGCCTCGCTGATTGCGGCCGTCATCAACCTGTTCTTCGGCCTGATCCTGGCCTGGTGCATCGTGCGCTACGAGTTCCCCGGCAAGAAGCTGGTGGACGCGCTCATCGACCTGCCCTTCGCGCTGCCCACCGCCGTGGCCGGCATTGCGCTGACAGCGCTCTATGCGCCCAACGGCTGGGTCGGCTCACAACTCGCCAAGCTCGACATCAAGGTCGCCTTCACGCCGCTGGGCATCCTGCTGGCGCTGATCTTCATCGGCCTGCCCTTCATCGTGCGCACGGTGCAGCCGGTGCTGGAGGACATGGAGACCGAGCTGGAAGAGGCCGCGGCATCGCTGGGTGCGCAACGCTGGACGACCTTCCGGTTCGTGGTGCTGCCCACGCTGCTGCCGGCGCTGCTGACCGGCTTCGCGCTGGCCTTCGCGCGCGCCGTCGGCGAGTACGGTTCGGTGATCTTCATCGCCGGCAACATCCCGATGGTCAGCGAGATCACGCCGCTGATGATCATCTCCAAGCTGGAGCAGTACGACTACGTCGGCGCCACCGCCATCGCATCCGTCATGCTGATCTTCAGCTTCGTCACGCTCCTCATCATCAACGGGCTGCAGGCCTGGAGCTCGCAGCGAGGTGGCCGCAAATGAGCACCGCGCTGCACATCGCTCCCGCTGCCGTTCGAGCCCGGGCCAAGTACCAGGACAACCCCGCCACGCGCGAATCGCCGGCCGTGCGCCTGCTGCTGCTGACGCTGGGTCTGAGCTTCTTCGCGCTCTTCCTGCTGCTGCCGCTGGTGGCCGTCTTCACCGAGGCATTGCGCAAGGGCTGGGAGCTGTACTTCGCATCGCTGGCCGAGTCGGACACGGTCTCGGCCATCAAGCTGACGCTGATCGCCGCCGTCATCGCCGTGCCGCTGAACCTGGTGTTCGGCCTGGCGGCGTCCTGGCTGATCGCCAAGCACGAGTTCCGCGGCAAGCAGTTGCTCATCACGCTCATCGACCTGCCGTTCTCGGTCTCGCCGGTCGTGGCGGGCCTGATGTACGTGCTGATCTTTGGCGCCAACGGCTGGTTCGGCCCGTGGCTGCAGGCCCACGACGTGAAGATCATCTT
Organism: Rubrivivax sp.; assembly: GCA_004211235.1. The sequence continues at coordinate 9,344 of SEEY01000028.1, read as the reverse complement.
CGCAGTGCCGGGCATCGTGCTGGCGACCGTGTTCGTCACCTTCCCCTTCGTCGCGCGCGAGTTGATCCCGCTGATGCAGTCGCAAGGGCGTGACGAGGAAGAGGCCGCCACGGTGCTGGGCGCCAGCGGCTGGCAGACCTTCCGCCGCGTGACGCTGCCCAACATCAAGTGGGGCCTGCTCTACGGCGTCATCCTCTGCAATGCGCGGGCGATGGGCGAGTTCGGCGCGGTGTCGGTCGTGTCCGGCCACATCCGCGGCCTGACCAACACGCTGCCGCTGCACGTGGAAATTCTCTACAACGAATACCAGTTCGCCGCGGCCTTCGCCGTGGCCTCCGTGCTGGCGCTGCTCGCGCTGGTGACGCTGGTGATCAAGCAATTCATCGAGTGGCGTGCCAGCCAGTCGCACGGGAGCGAGTGATGGGTATCCAGGTTCAGAACATCCACAAGAGCTTCGGCAACTTCACCGCGCTGGGTGATGTGTCGCTGGACTTCCCCACCGGCGAACTCGTCGCTCTGCTGGGCCCGTCGGGCTGCGGCAAGACGACGTTGCTGCGCATCATTGCCGGCCTGGAAACGGCCGACCGTGGCCGCGTGCTGCTGGACGGCCAGGACGCGTCGGACACGCATGTGCGCGAACGCCAGGTCGGCTTCGTCTTCCAGCACTACGCGCTGTTCCGCCACATGACGGTGTTCGACAACGTCGCCTTCGGCCTGCGCGTGAAGCCGCGCAAGGATCGCTTGCCCGAGGGCGAGATCAGAAAGCGCGTCACCGAGTTGCTCAAGCTCGTGCAGCTCGACTGGCTGGGTGACCGCTTCCCGCCGCAGCTGTCCGGCGGCCAGCGCCAGCGCATCGCCCTGGCGCGTGCGCTCGCGGTCGAGCCGCGCGTGCTGCTGCTGGACGAGCCCTTCGGCGCGCTGGATGCCAAGGTGCGCAAGGAGCTGCGCCGCTGGCTGCGCCGGCTGCATGACGAGCTGCACATCACCAGCATCTTCGTCACGCACGACCAGGACGAAGCGCTGGAAGTGGCGGACCGCATCGTGCTGATGGACCACGGCCGCGTCGAGCAGGTCGGCACGCCGCAGGAGGTTTATGAGCGGCCGGCGACGCCGTTCGTCTACGGTTTCCTGGGGGCGGTGAACCGCTTCGTGGGGCAGTCGCGTGCCGGGGTGCTGCACATCGGCGAACACCAGCTGCCGCACGGCGGCGCGCACGGTGACGGCGAGGTGCAGGCCTATGCCAGGCCGCATGAGCTGCAGATCCTCACGGACGAATCGGCGCCCGGCTTGTCGGCGACGGTGGAGCGGGTGCTGTCGTTCGGCGCGAGTGCGCGGGTCGAGCTGATCGGGCCGGATGGGCAGCCGCTGGAAGCTGAGCTGACGCGGGCTGAGGCGGAGGCGCTGCGGTTGCAGGGGGGGCAGCGGGTGAAGTTGAGTGCGGCGCGGTTGAGCTTGTTTGAGGCTGGGGCGGGGATTTGAAATCGCCGACGGCGACAGCTGGGTTGCTTTTGCGAGCAGCCGGTTTGACTCGCTGCATTGCCGGGAGTCCCGCCCGGCGGCGGGGTAACTTTCTTCTGCGGGGCCAGAAGAAAGTCACCAAAGAAGAGGCCCTGAACCGCACACCATCGCGACGACGCAATGAGCGTCGCGCGAAAACACTCAGTGGCACCGCGGGACGAAGCGAACCGCTGCGCTCTCGCTGCTGTCCTTGTCACCAGCACCATCCATCGCATCGCCAGCCCGCTTAACGCGCGGCTGCACGCCGTGCTCACGAGGAATACCGCAGACAGCGTCGCTCGGGCGACGCGAGGGTGCGCAGGCTCGTGCCGCTTGCATCGGCTTCGTAGGTTGGGGTGAGCACCGCGAACCCCAACAACCCCCGTGCCGCCCTGAGGGCGCCTTAGTCGGCGGTGATGAGCCGGTTGCTTTTGCGTGTAGCGCCATGACTGGCTGCATTGCCGGGAGTCCCGCCCGGCAGCGGGGTAACTTTCTTCTGCGGGGCCAGAAGAAAGTCACCAAAGAAGAGGCCCTGAACCGCACACCATCGCGACGCCGGGATGAGCGTCGCGCGAAAACACCCAGCGGCGTTGTGCGCAGACGCGACCCGCTTCGCTCTCGCTGCTGTCCTTGTCACCAGCACCATCCATCGCACCGGCGCTTAACGCGCGGCTGCACGCCGTGCTCATGAGGAATACCGCAGACGGCGTCGCTCGGGCGACGCGAGGGTGCGCAGGCTCGTGCCGCTTGCGTCGGCTTCGTAGGTTGGGGTGAGCACCGCGAACCCCAACAACCCCGGCGCCGCCCGATGTTGGGGTTCGCGAAGCTCACCCCAACCTACAGGCACACGCGGACGGGACGTCGCCCGAGCGACGCGGACTTGCCGATGAGCCCGGCGTGCAGCCGGCGTTAAGCGGCGTAAAGGGGCGATGGATGGTGCTCGCGACAAGGACAGCAGCGAGAGCGCAGCGGTGCGCGTCTGCCCTGAACGGCACTGGGATTTTTCGTGCGCCGCTGATCGCGGCGTCGCGGTCGTGTGCGGTTCAGGGCCTCTTCTTTGGTGACTTTCTTCTGGCCCCGCAGAAGAAAGTTACCCGCCTGCCGGGGCGGACTCCCGGCAATGCGGCGATGAGGCACACCGACCCGCAAATGCATCCGCACATGCAAACACAGCGTCCCTTCCTCGCCCCCCGCATACCCACCTGCAAACCCCTTCGTTCCCTAACGACGCCTCTCCACACACACTGAAGACTCCCCATCCAGGAGTCCCCATGACCATCACCGCCATCAACGTGCGCAACCAGTTCCGCGGCACGATCAAGGAAATCATCGAAGGGCCGGTCGTCTCCGAAGTCGACGTCATCACGCGCAGCGGCGACATCGTCACCTCCGTCATCACGACACGTTCGGTGAAAGACCTCGGCCTCGAAGTCGGCCGCGAGGTCGTCGCGCTGGTCAAGTCGACCGAGGTGTCCATCGCGACGCTCTGAGCGGAAGCCCGCCATGCCCTACCAAGCGCCCCGCGTCCTCATCATCCCGGGCCTGCACGACAGCGGCCCTGCCCACTGGCAGACCTGGCTGCAATCGCAATACCGCGACGCCAGGCGCGTGACGCAGCGGGACCCGAGCCGGCCCCAGCTGGAACGCTGGGCCGAGCGCATCCAGCGCACGCTGGAGGTGGCCGAGACATCGAATGAAAAGGGCGAGTGGCTGGCCGTCGCCCACAGCTTTGGCTGCCTGGCGCTGGCCCGGCACCTGGCCGACCACCCCGATTCGCACATCCGCGAGGCGCTGTTCGTCGCGCCCGCCGAGCCCGACAAGTTCGGCCTCGCCGAGGCCCTGCCCCACCACCGCCTGCCACGCCGCTCGCGCCTGATCGCGAGCAGCAACGACCCCTGGATGAGCGCCGCCAGCGCCGCCCGCTGGGCGCACCGCTGGGGCGCCAGCTACAGCAACCTCGGCGCCGTCGGGCACATCAACGCCGAGGCCGGCTTCGGGCCGCTGCCGGTGGCCAGGAGCTGGATCGAGGCCGCGAGGGCACGCCACGCTTCGGAACTTCGCCCACGCCACGCAGAGTTCCGTGAATGGGCGTTCGCGGTGTGAGTTGACTCTCCGTCGGCCGAGCGCCGGGCCGCTCCCAAGCCGGCCGTCGGGCGATGTGCTTGCGGCTCAATGCCGCAAGCATCGCCGTCCCCTCGGGGGCTGAGGCCGGACACGATAAGTCCAGTGGACTTGTCGTGCCTGCCGAAGGGCTGCGGCACTGCCGCAGCGCGGTCTGCAGGACCGACCGGGCGCGCTCGCGTTCAGCGGAGCGGGACCGGGCGAGGGGCTAACCCAAACTTGCCTTGAACACCGCCAACGTGCGCTCCCACGCCAGCTGCGCCGCCGCGGCGTCATAGCGCGGCGTCGTGTCATTGTTGAAGCCGTGCTGCGTGCCCGGGTAGCTGTGCTGCTCGTAGCGCACGCCCGCCGCCTTCAGCGCCGCCTCGTACGCCGGCCAACCGGCATTGACGCGCTCGTCATTGCCCGCGTAGTGCAGCAGCAGCCGCGCCTTGATGCGGGGCACGTCTTCCAGCGCCGGCGCACCGCCGTAGAAGGGCACGGCCACCGCGACCTCGGGCACCTGCGTGGCGATGTGGTTGGACAGCGTGCCGCCGTAGCAGAAGCCCACCACGCCGACCTTGCCGTTGGCATCCGGCAGCGTCAGCAGCCCGCGCGCGCCGGCCACGATGTCGGCCTTCGCCTTGGCGGGGTCGAGCTTGCCGAACAGCTCGCGCGCCTTGTCCTCGTCGCCGGGGTAGCCGCCCAGCGGCGCCAGCGCATCGGGCGCAAAGGCCACGTAGCCGGCCAGCGCCACGCGGCGCGTGATGTCTTCGATGTGCGGATTCAAGCCGCGGTTCTCGTGCACGACGAGCACGGCCGGCAGCTTGCCCGTCGCGTTGAACGGCTTGACCATATAGCCCTGCACCTGGCCATTGCCGTCGGGTGACGGGAAGGCATGGCGGCGCGTCGCCAGGCGGGCGTCGTCGGGCTTGACCTGCTGCGCCGCCGCGAAGTTCGGGCTCAGCGCGGCCAGCAGCGCCGCGGCGCCGGCCGGGCCGCCGGCAAAGGTGGCGGCCTGTTCCAGAAAGCCACGGCGACTCAGGTCGCCGTGCACATAGCGGTCGAACAAGGGCCAGGCCTGGGGTGGGATGGGCTTATGCATGAACGGGCTCCTCTAGGGTGCGCCGACTGTATGCGCGCTGCGACGGCGCTCACTGCCAATAACCGCATAACGATATGGCGAATGGTTCGGCGACAGAACGGACCGCCCTTCGCAGAATCGCCCCGCATGAACTTTCAGCAACTCCGCTCCGTCCGTGAGGCCCAGCGCCGCGGCTTCAACCTGACCGAAGTGGCGCAGGCGCTGCACACCTCCCAGCCCGGCGTCAGCCGCCAGATCCGCGAGCTGGAAGACGAACTGGGCATCGAGCTGTTCGTGCGCGTCGGCAAGCGGCTCACCGGCCTGACCGAGCCGGGCGAGCACGTGCTGCCCGTCATCGAGCGCCTGCTGCAGGAGGCCGACAACCTCAAGCGCGCGGCCGACGACTTCGCCCAGGCCGGCAGCGGCCGGCTGCGCATTGCCGCCACGCACAGCCAGGCCCGCTACGCATTGCCGCCGGCCGTGCGGGACTTCCGCGCCCACCACCCCGACGTCAGTCTGCACCTGCAGCAGGGCTCGCCGCAGCAGATCGCGCGCCTGCTGCTCGACGGCGAGGCCGACGTGGGCATCGCCACCGAGGCGCTGGCGCAGTACCCCGAGCTGGTCGCCCTGCCCTGCTACCGCTGGACGCACTCGGTCGTCGTGCCGCCCGACCACCCGCTGCTGGACGGCCCGCTGACGCTGGCGCGGCTGGCGCAATTTCCGATCGTCACCTACGAGCAGGGCTACACCGGCCGCTCGCACATCGACGATGCCTTCGCTGCCGCGCAGCTGACGCCGCACATCGTGCTCAGCGCGATGGACGCGGACGTCATCAAGACCTATGTCGAGCTCGGCCTGGGCGTAGGCATCGTCGCGGCCATCGCCTTCGACGACGAGCGGGACCGCCACCTGCGCGCCATCGATGCGCGTCATCTCTTCGAAGACAACATGACCCGCCTGGCGGTGCGCCGCAGCGCCTACCTGCGCGACTACGTCTACGAGTTCATCCAGACCTTCGCCTCGCCGCTCAAGCGCGAGGTGGTCGACGCCGCCCGCCACGACCTGCCGCAGGCCGAGCCGGTGCTCGCCTGGTCGAAGGCTGCATAAGCAGCGCCCCGGGCCGGCCCGAATAAGCAAGCTCGAACTTCTTCTTTGATCCGCCTTCACCCCCTCCCTAGAGTGACCTCCTCCCTCCCTAACTCGAACACCATGCGCCGCCTCCTCACCGCCCTTTCGCTCGCCGTCGCCGCCACCGGCGCGTTCGCCCAGACCTCGCTGCTCAACGTGTCCTATGACCCGACGCGCGAGCTGTACCAGGACTTCAACAAGGCCTTCTCGGCGCAGTGGAAGGCCAAGACCGGCGAAGCCGTGACGCTGAAGGCCTCGCACGGCGGCTCGGGCAAGCAGGCCCGCTCGGTCATCGACGGCCTGGAAGCCGACGTCGTCACGCTGGCCCTGGCCTATGACATCGACGCGCTGGCCGATGCCAAGCTGCTGTCGCTGGACTGGCAGAAGAAGCTGCCGCAGAACTCGACGCCCTACACGTCGACCATCGTGTTCCTGGTGCGCAAGGGCAACCCCAAGGGCATCAAGGACTGGCCGGATCTCGTGCGCAACGGCGTCGAGGTCATCACGCCCAACCCCAAGACGAGCGGCGGTGCGCGCTGGAACTACCTGGCTGCCTGGGGTTATGCGCTGAAGCAGAGCGGCGGCACGCCGGCCTCGGCCCAGGACTTCGTCAAGAAGATCTACGCCAACACCAAGGTGCTGGACTCCGGCGCCCGCGGTTCGACGACGACCTTCGTCGAGCGTGGCATCGGCGATGTGCTGATCGCCTGGGAAAACGAGGCCTACCTGGCCGTCAAGGAGCTGGGGCCGGACAAGTTCGAGATCGTCACGCCCAGCCTGTCCATCCTGGCCGAGCCGCCCGTCGCCGTCGTCGACAAGGTCGTCGACAAGCGTGGCACGCGCAAGCAGGCGCAGGCCTACCTGGAGTACCTCTACACCCCCGAGGGCCAGGAGATCGCGGCGCAGAACTACTACCGCCCGCGCGACGGCAAGGTGGCTGCCAAGTACGCCAAGCAATTCGGCCCGGTCAAGCTGTTCACGATCGACGAGCTGTTCGGCAACTGGCGCCAGGTGCAGAAGACGCACTTCGACGACGGCGGCACGTTCGACAAGATCTATCTGAAGTAGGCCCCCGGCCCATGTCGCCGCGCTGAACGCGGGCGACCTGATCCGCCCCCTGAGGGGGCGGCGATGCGTGCGGCGTCGAGCCGCACGCACATCGCCATCGCGGGCCGGCTTGGGGCGGCCCGGCGCTCGTCCCGAAAAATGCACGACGGCCGCGTGGCGCGGAGCTGCGCGGCCGCGCGGCCGCGCGGGAGGAATGCACGACGGCCTTCATGAGATGTGAAGTCTTGTTGCGCACCTCGACAGGGCGGCTGGAGCGGCCTCATCATGGCGCTCGCCATGAGAAACCTCGCGCTCAGCACCGCACTAACCCTCTGTCTGCTTGGCTGTGCCACGGCGCCGCCAACGCCCACCACCGCACACGGTCCAGCCCAGGACGCACTCTGGCTGGACCGTCTCACCTGGGGCGCCAGCAGCGCCGACCTGGCGCAGGTGCGCCGCCAGGGCCGCACGGCCTGGCTGGACGCGCAGCTCTCACCGCCCTCCCCCGCCCCGCTGCCCGAAGCGGCGCGCACGCAGATCCAGGCGCTTACCGTCTCGCAGCAGCCGCTCATGCCGCTGGTGCAGCAGATGGAGGCCCAACGCAAGGCCGCCGACGCGCTGACGGACGATGCCGCCAAGGCGGAGGCGCAGAAGAACTACCAGCAGGCGCTCACGAAGCTGGCCCGCGAGGCATCGGCACGTGCGCTGCTGAACGCGCTCTACTCGCCCAACCAGCTGCAGGAGCAGATGACGTGGTTCTGGTTCAACCACTTCAACGTGCACCAGTACAAGAGCAACCTGCGCGTCATGGTGGGCGACTATGAGCAGGGCCTGCGCGAGCGCTCGCTCGGCAGCTTTCGCGAACTGCTCGGCTACACGGCACACCACCCGGCGATGCTGCGTTATCTCGACAACGATCAGAACGCCGCCAACCGCATCAACGAGAACTACGCCCGCGAGTTGTTGGAGCTGCACACGATGGGCGTCGGCGGCGGCTACAGCCAGCGCGACGTGCAGGAGCTGGCCCGCGTGCTGACCGGCCTGGGCGTGAACCAGACCGACGTGAAGCCGAAGCTCAAGCCGGCGCAGGAGGCCCAGTACCGCCGCGACGGGCTGATGGAGTTCAACCCCGCGCGGCACGACTTCGGCGACAAGACGCTGCTCGGCATCACCGTCAAGGGCACGGGCGAGGCCGAGCTGAACCAGGTGCTGGACCTGCTGGCCCGGCACCCCAGCACGGCCCGCTTCGTGTCGCGCAAGCTGGCCCAGCAGTTCGTGGCGGACGAGCCGCCGCCGGGCCTCGTCGAACGCATGGCCGAGCGCTGGCAGCAGAGCGACGGCCGCATCGCCGAGGTGCTGCGTGCGATGGTCGGCTCGCCCGAGTTCGAAGCCTCGCTGGGCCGCAAGTTCAAGGACCCGACGCACTACGTCGTCTCGGCCGTGCGGCTGGCCTATGCCGACAAGGTGGTGCTCAACACCGCGCCCATGATCGGCTGGCTCTACCGCCTGGGCCAGGCGCCCTACAACCGCCAGACGCCCGACGGCTATCCGCTCGACGAGAACGCCTGGGCGGGGCCGGGACAGATGACGACGCGCTTCGAGATCGCCCGCGCCATCGGCAGCGGCAGCGCCGGGCTGTTCAAGGTCGAAGGCGAGCCCAAGGACCGGCCGGCCTTCCCGCAGATCGCCCACCCGCTGTACTACGAAGGCATCGCGCCGCGCCTCGCCGCGCCCACGCAGCAGGCACTCGCCGCCGCCACTTCGCCTCAGGAATGGAACACCTACCTGCTGGCCTCCCCCGACTTCATGCACAGGTGACCCCATGGACAGACGACTCCTGCTTCAACTGGGTCTTGCGGCCGCCCTGCCCACTCGGCTCTGGGCCGCCACGCCCACCGTTGCGGAGTCACAGCCGCGCCTGCTGGTCGTCTTCCTGCGCGGCGCCTACGACGCGGCCAACCTGCTGGTGCCGACGTCGTCGAGCTTCTACTACGAAGCCCGGCCCAACATCGCCATCGCGAAGAAGGACGCGCTGCCGCTGGACGCCGACTGGGGCCTCGCGCCGGCCCTCGCCGAAAGCATTCATCCTCTGTGGCTGAAGGGCCAGGCGGCGTTCGTGCCGTTTGCCGGCACCAACGATGTGTCGCGCAGCCACTTCGAGACGCAGGACCACATCGAGCTGGGCCAGGCCGATGAAGGCTCACGCGACTTCCGCAGCGGCTTCATGAACCGGCTGGCCGGCGTGCTGGGCGCCGGCGGCGTCGCCAGCTCGCGCCTGGAGGCGATGGCCTTCACCGACCAGGTGCCGTTGATCCTGCGCGGTGATCTGCCCGTGGCCAACCAGGCACTGCGCGACCTGGGCAAGCCGGCCATCAGCGCCGCCCAGGCGCAGACCATTGCCGGCATGTATGCCAACACGCGCCTGGCCAGCACGGTCAGCGGCGGGTTCGAGGTGCGCGACGAGGTCTCACGCGAGATGGCCGGCGAG
>SEEY01000551.1 GCA_004211235.1 Rubrivivax sp. | reverse complement strand
GCACGACGCTGCGCTTCCGCAGCGTCGTGCCGTCCCACAGCGCGCGCACGCCGTCGAGCTTCTCGCTGACAAGGTAGGGCCTGGGGTCCACGCCCGCCGGCGCGTTCTTCGCCAGCAGCGGCTCCAACGCCAGCGCCGGCACCGGCGCCGCCAGGCTGCCCAGCCAGGCCAGCGTCGTGCGCCGGCTCAGTGTCTTGCTGCTCATCGTCGTCCTCCCGCAGAACCGAAGGCGGGATGATCGATCCGGCCTGCCGTTCGCGGGCGGCAGGATTCACGTCTAGACGACCACCGGCTCCGGCTCCAGGCGGATGCCGAAACGCCCGTAGACGCTCTCCTGGATGGCCCGCGCCAGCGTGACGACCTCGGCGCCGCGCGCGTCTGCCTTGTTGACCAGCACCAGCGCCTGCTTCTCGTAGACCGCCGCGCCGCCCACCGTCTTTCCCTTCCAGCCGCAGGCGTCGATCATCCAGCCGGCCGCCAGCTTCACGCTGCCGTCGGGCATCGGGTAGTGAACGATCCCGGGATCGCGGCCGATGATGTCCTTGCACTGCTCGGCGGTGACGACCGGGTTCTTGAAGAAGCTGCCCGCGTTGCCGATGACGGCCGGGTCCGGCAGCTTGGCTCGGCGCACGGCGACCACCCAGTCGTAGATCTGCCGCGCATCAGGCGCAGCGATGCCGGTCTCGGCCATCTTGCGCTCCAGCTCCAGGTAGCCCAGCACCGGCTGCCAGGGCCTGGGCAACCGGAAGCGCACCCGCGTGATGACGCTCTTGCCCGCCAGGCCGCCGAAGTCGCTGTGCTTGAAGACGCTGTCGCGGTAGCCAAACCGGCACACGTCTGCCGGCAGCAGGGCCGGCCGGCCGGTGATCAGGTCCATCACCTCCACAGCCTCCAGCCGATCCTTCATCTCGATGCCATAGGCGCCGACGTTCTGCACGGGCGCAGCGCCGACGGTGCCGGGAATCAGCGCCATGTTTTCCAGCCCGGGGAAGCCGTGGTCCAGCGTCCACGTGACCAGCTCGTGCCAGCCGACGCCGGCGCCCGCCTCGACGATCCAGGCGTCGTCGCGCTCCTCCAGCAGCCGGATGCCCGGAATCTCCACCTTCAGCACGACGGCCTCGACATCCCGCGTCAGTACAAGGTTGCTGCCGCCGCCCAGCACGAACTTCGGCGCCAGGCCCAGCTCCGGGTGATCGACGACGCGGCGCACGTCCGCCGCCTCGCGGATGCGCACGAGGCGCTTGGCCACGGCCGGCAGGCCGAAGGTGTTGTAGGGCTTCAGATTGACGTCGGTCTCGATGCGCAGCGCCTGGACGGGAATCGGCACCCCGGCGGGCACTCCGTTCGAGGGGGTCGGGAATGGCTTGGACATGGGAAAATTTTGGACGGTTTGCGCGACGCGCAATCGTCAAAATTTTCGCAGACGCTTTCACCCCCCACCGCAAATGCCCAGTTTCGACACCGTTCTCGAGCCCGACCACGTCAAGATCCGCAATGGCGTGGACAACACCATCAAGGAAATCGGCACCCGTTTCGACTTCAAGGGCACCGGCGCCAAGGTCGAACTCAAGGACAAGGAAATCCACGCCACCGGCGACAGCGACTTCCAGCTCGAGCAGATCGAGGCCGTGCTCTACGGCAAGCTGACCAAGCAGGACGTCGTCATCAGCTTCCTCGACAAGCAGGACAAGATCGAGAAGCTCGGCGGCGACAAGGTGCGCCAGGTCTACAAGATCAAGGAAGGCATCGAGGCCACGCTGGCCAAGAAGCTCGTGGCCTCGCTGAAGGACAGCAAGCTCAAGGTCCAGGCCAGCATCCAGGGCGACGCCGTGCGCGTCACCGGCAAGAACCGCGACGACCTGCAGACGGCGATCGCACACCTGAAGAAGAACTTTGCCGACACGCCGCTGACCTACAACAACTTCCGCGACTGATGATGCGCCGCCTCGCCCTTCTGCCGTTGATGCTTGGCCTGAGCCTGGCCACGGCGCAGCCGCTGCCGCCGCCGGCCCAGGTGCAGCTCAACGGCACGCTGGGCGCCCGCGCCGCGCTCTTTCTCATCGACGGTGAGCCGCGCACGATCTTCGTGGGCGACATGTCCAAGGGCGTCAAGCTGATCGCCCTGGAGGATGGCCGGGCCATTGTGGAGATCGGTGGCCGGCGGCAGAGCCTCGTGCTGGGCGCGGCGCCGGGCCGCATTGGCGCGAGCATCGCGGCGCCCCGCAACATCGTCATGCCGATGGGCCCGGGAGGCCACTACACGACGCTGGGCACCATCAACGGCCAGGTCACCAGCTTCATGATCGACACGGGCGCCACCAGCGTCGCCATCAGCCAGATCGAGGCCGACAAGCTCGGCCTGCGCTACGTCAACGGCAAGCGCATCGCCACGCAGACGGCCAACGGCGTGGTGCCCGCCTACATGATCCAGCTCGCCAGCATCCGCATCGGCGATGTCGAAGTGCGCGATGTCAACGCCATCGTCATCCCCGGCCAGCTGAGCGATGTGCTGCTCGGCAACAGCTTTCTGAACCGCTTTCAGATGCGACGCGAGAACGATGTCATGACCCTGGAGTTGCGCTACTGAAGCTTTCGCAGGGCCGCACCTATCATCCGGCCCCTCCTCGCGACAGCTTCCAGCGCCATGACCGCAGCCTCAGGCCTCCCCGCCCGCCATCGCCTTTCGCACCGGCTGACCGGCCTGCTCTGCGCACTCGCCATGGCCGGCGTCGTACCGCCCGCCCTGGCCCAGACCGCCAAGGAGAAGGCGGCGCGCTTCTACGAAGACGCCCAGAGCCGCTTCGACAAGAAGGACATCCCCGGCGCCATCGTCCAGTTGAAGAACGCACTGCAGGCCGACAAGACGCTGCTGCCGGTGCAGCTGCTGCTCGGCCGGGCGCTGATGATGGATGGCCAGGCTGTCGCTGCCGAGGTGGCGATCACGGAAGCGCTCCGCCTCGGCGTGGACCGGGCCGAAGTGGTGGTCACGCTCGGGCAGTCGCTGCTGGCCCAGGGCAAGCACCAGCAGGTGCTGGAACAGGCGCGCATGGCGCCTGCCGGGCTGCCGAACAGCGTGCGGCTGCAGGTGCTCCTGCTGCATGCCACGGCGCATGCCGACATGGGCAAGGAAGCCGACGCGCTCAAGGACATCGCAGAGGCGCGGGCCATCTACCAGCGCGGCTCCATCGCCCACCTGAGATCCGATCTGCCGGCCGCCGTCGAGGCCTATGGCAAGGCGCTGGCGCTTGAGCCCAACCACACCGAGTCGCGCATCGCCCGCGCCGGCATCTACATCGACATGCGCCGCGACGCCGACGCGCTCGCGGACATCGAGGAAGCCCGCAAGCGTTCGCCGCGCGACCCACGCGCCGCGTACATGAAGGCATTGCTCCTCGAGCGCGCTGGCGACAAGGCCGGCTCACGTGCCGCGCTCGGCGACGTGGTCGGCCTGCTCGACCCCGTCCCGGTGGAGTTCATCCGCTATCGGCCGCAACTGCAGCTGCTGGCGGGCCTGGCTCATTTCGCGCTGGACGAGTTCGGCAAGGCCAAGCCCTTCCTGGAGATGTTCTACCGCGGCCAGCCGGCCACGCCGGCCGGCAAGATCCTGGCGAGGATCTACATGCAGGAGAAGAACGCGGACCGCGCCATCGAGGTGCTGGAAACCTATCTCCGCGCTTTCCCCAACGATGGCCAGGCCCTGACGCAGCTGTCGACCGCCTACCTCGCCAAAGGCCGTGCCGCGAAGGCCACGCAGCTGATGCAGGACGCGCTCAAGACGCGGGACGCGCCGGAGTACCACACCGCCCTGGGCATCGCGCTGACGCAGGGTGGGGACGACGCCGGCGCCAAGGCGCAGCTCGAAGCCGCCTTCAAGAAGGACCCGCGCCAGGTCCAGGCCGGCATGGCGCTGGTGCCGCTGCTGCTGCGCGACAATCAGGCTGCCCAGGCTTCGCAGGTGGCCGAGCAGTTGGTCAGGCAGCAGCCGGGCAATGCCGTGCTGCTGAACCTGGCGGGCATTGCCAAGGCCCAGGCAGGCGACTTCGGTGGCGCGCGGCGCAACTTCGAATCGGCCTCTGCCATCGACCCCAAGCAGGTCGGCCCCCAGCTCGGCCTGGCGCGGCTGGAC
>SEEY01000550.1 GCA_004211235.1 Rubrivivax sp. | reverse complement strand
GGCCCAGCAGTGCGGCCTCGATGCCACTGGCACTCTGCAGCTGCGCGCGCAATTCGTCGGCAGAATGTCGCAGCGTGCGCAGGTCCAGCGCGCGGCGGGCCACGTCCACGAGGCGTTCGGGTGCGAAGGGCTTCTCGATGAAGTCATAGGCACCGGCACGCATGGCCTGCACGGCCATGGCCACGTCGCCGTGGGCGGTGATGAGGATGGTCGGGATGCTCGAGTCCGTCGCCTGCACATGGGCCAGCAGCGCGCGGCCGTCCATGCCGGGCAGGCGCACGTCGGTGATGAGGATGACCGGCGCGCCGGGCTGCAGATGGGGCAGGGCCTCCTCCGCAGTGCGGCAGGGCAGGACCGCCAGGCCCTCCAGCTCCAGCGTCTGCGTCAGGCTCACGCGCACCGGCAGGTCGTCCTCGACGAACACGACCTTGTAGCCTTCAAACATCTTCGGACTCCCAACTGTCTACGCTCAGGTCGAATTCGAAACTCATGCCTTGATCCAGCCGCACCGCGCGCAGCGCGCCGCCGAACTCGTTGACGATCTTGGCCGAAATGACGAGACCCAGGCCCAGGCCTTCGCCGGCCGGCTTGGTGGTGAAGAAGGGCTCGAAGAGATGCGCCAGCTCGGCCTGGCTGACGCCGGCGCCGCTGTCCTGCACCTGCACCAGCACGCGGCGGCCGTCGTCCCGTGCGGAAGCCCGCACACGCAGCCGGCGCTCCGGCTGCTGTTGCATCGCGTCGAGCGCGTTGCCGAACAGGTTGACCAGCACCTGCTCCAGCCGGTTCGCCTCGGCATGCACGCGCAGGCCCGACGCGATGTCGATGTCGGTCTGCAGATCCATCGCCCGGCTGCGGTGCTCAAGCAGCAGCAGCGCGTTGCGCACGCAGTCTTGCAACGACACGCTGCCGGCCACCTGCTCGTCCGCCTTGCGTGCGAAGTTCTTCAGCTGACGCGTGATGCGGCTCATGCGTTCGACCATGTCGTCCATCAATTGCAGGTTGGTGGCCACGGATTCCTGCCGGCCGGTCTCCAGCAGCCGCAGTGAGTTGCGGGCCAGCGCGCGCAGCGCCGTCAGCGGCTGGTTGATCTCGTGCGACAGCCCGGCCGACATCTGGCCCAGCACGGCCAGCTTGCTGGCCTGCAGCAGCTCGCCCTCCGTCTGCAGGCGCTGCGTGATCTGGCTTTTCAGCGCCTCGTTGGCCAGGCGCAGTTCGGCCGTGCGGCTGTCGACCAGCTGCTCCAGCTGCGCGTGCGTCTGGCGCAGGTCGGCCTGGGCCTGGGTGAGCTGGCGCAGCGCGCGCCGGCGGGACGACAGGTAGAGCACCAGCAGGCCGATGCTGGCCCCGAAGGCCGCGCCACCCCAGGCCGCCAGCCGGGCGCGCTGGCGCACCTCGCTCAGGTCCGATAGCGCCACGAGCCGCAAGCCGAGCGGCACGAGCTGGCGCTGCTGGGCCAGCATCGGACGGCTGCCCGATACATCCGGTAGTGGCAGCAGCACCTGCTGGCCCTGGTGCACCTCCAGCGAGGCGGGCAGCTCCAGGTCAGCGCCGATCGCCTGCGGGTAGCGCGCGCTGGCCTGCAGCGCCTGGCGGCGTGACGGGTCGGCATGGCCGAGCACGGCGTATTTCCAGGCCTGCACGGAGCTCATGATGACGACGTCCTGGTCGTCGGCGACGAGGATGCGTTCACCCTGCGAGCGAGCGCCCAGGTCCACCCAGGTGGCCTCCAGCGGCGCGAGGTTGAAGCGCACGACGATGACGCCCGCGGCCTCGCCGGCCTGCCGCAGCGTGTGCAGCAGGTAGTAGTCGGTGCTGCCGGTCGTGGCGTCGGCGGCGAAGAAGTGCGTGCGGCCCTGCGCCAGCGCTTCGGCGAGGCGCGCGGGCGGCGTCAGCGGCTCGCTGGCGGACAAGACCTGGCCCCGCAGGTCGGCTGCGAAGATCTGGCTGGTGCCGGCGCGCACGTTCACGCGAGCCAGCATCTGGCTGGCATCGCGGCGGCGCTGCGCATCACCGGGCGCCTGCATGAGGGCCTGCACCGTCGGCGCGATGGCGAGCAGGCCGGGCAGCGAGGCATGCCGGCCCAGCTCGGCGGCGAGGTTGGTCGCGTAAAGCTCGAGTCGCTCGGTGCTCAGGGCAGACAGCTGCTCGCGGTCGCCGCGCTCACTGAGGCGGTGCGCGAGCAGGTAGCCGAGCACCATCAGGGCGCCGGTCAGGAAAAGATGAAAGCCCGGGCGGCTCAGCAGCCTGAACAGGCGCAGCGCGCGTGGGCGGAAGGCGTCGGACACGGGCGTTAGTGTGCCCATGGCGGGGCAGGGCTCGTGCGGCCCGCAACGGTTTTTTGACGACTGGCGGAGAACCGCCCGAGGCTCGTGCGGTTTGTGCGGATTTCCGCCCAGTGCAGGTCTGCCGATACTTGTGAAATTCGACCTTGACCGCGTCCGAACGATGGATCAGGCAGCCGACCGTTTTGTACCGTCGGTGAATACCCTTGAAACAACTCGATTGGCACGAGGGTTGCGATTCACCCCAGCTCGCCTGGCGCATGCTGCGCCCAATTCAATTGCAGGGGCCCCTATGGAGACTCTCTTTCAGCAGATCATCAACGGCCTGGTGCTGGGGAGCATGTACGCCCTCGTCGCACTGGGCTACACGATGGTCTACGGCATCATCAACCTCATCAATTTCGCGCACGGCGAGATCCTGATGGTGGGCGCCATGATTGCCTGGACGGTCGTCACGGCGCTGGCCGACTCGGGCATCCCCGGCTGGCTCTTGATGTTGATCGGCCTGGCCTGCGCCATCGTCGTCTGCGCAACGCTCAACTACGCGGTCGAGAAGATCGCCTACCGGCCGCTGCGCAATGCGCCGCGCCTGGCGCCGCTGATCACGGCCATGGGCATGTCGCTGCTGCTGCAGGTGCTGGCGATGATCATCTGGAAGCCGAACCCCAAGCCCTTCCCGCTGCTGCTGCCGACGACGCCGTTCGACCTTGGCGGCCCGGTCATCACCGTCACGCAGTGCCTGATCCTGGGCCTGACGGTCTGCATCCTCGCCGGCCTGATGTACCTCGTGAACTACACGCGCCTCGGCCGCGCGATGCGCGCCACCGCCGAGAACCCGCGCGTGGCCGGGCTGATGGGCGTGAAGCCCGACTTCATCATCTCCACCACCTTCGTCATCGGCGCCGCGCTCGCGGCCGTGGCCGGCCTGATGTGGGCCGCCAATTACGGCACCGTGCAGCACACCATGGCCTTCAGGCCGGGCATGAAGCCCATGGTGTGCTGCA
>SEEY01000549.1 GCA_004211235.1 Rubrivivax sp. | reverse complement strand
GCAGACGAACCGCGCGGCCTCGCTGCTGGCCGTGCACAAGGCGTTTGCGGCGCGGTTGACGGCTTCCGCGCCCTGAATCAGGAGCCCGCGACGATCTGCGCCGCCAGCAGTGTGACGCTGCGGCGGTAGGCATCGGCCAGCGCGTCG
The DNA here is from genome assembly GCA_004211235.1 of Rubrivivax sp. The sequence continues at coordinate 3,143 of SEEY01000549.1, read as the reverse complement.
GCCTGTGCAGCGCAGGTCACCGTCAGCTCGGTGCTGCCCGGTGATGGCAGCGTCGTGCCCTGCGGCGCCTGCAGCGGCAGCCAGTGCCAGCGCGCGCGCAGCTTCAGCGCCAGCCCGGCGCCACCGGCGCGGGCCAGCCATTCGTCCACCTGCACGACCAGGCGCAGCGACTCGCCGCCCGGCGCGTTGGGCTTGCCGAGCGTGACGGGGTAGGGCTGGCGCAGCCGCCACAGGTCCTCGGCCAGCACGCGCGGCAGCGCCTCGCGCAGCGGCTCGGCCCAGCGCGCCTCGGGTAGCGGACGCAGCCCGGCGCTGCCTTCGCCGATCAGCACCTCGTCGCGATCCAGCAGCTCGGGCAACGCCACCTGCGGGCTGAGCACCCAGGCGCGGTTGTCCTGGCCGGGTTTGGCGTCGGGCGGCAGAGGCGGCGTGCCGGTCAGGCCATAGAGGCGCCGCGGCGGCGCGCTGCGCGTGGAGCAGCCGACCATGCCGCCGGTGATCGCTGCGGCAGCCAGCCAGAGCAGGGCGCCACGGCGGCGCGGGTCCATCGTCATCGTCGCGATCATCATTTGGCAGGCTCCACGGCAGGCCCCGCAGCAGGGGCGGGAGAAGCATCGGGCTGGCGGCCGAGCAGCAGCTGCTGCGGCTGAGCATCGAGCGAGCGTGCCAGCTGGCGCAGCGCCCGCGCGGCCTGCGACAGTTCGCGCATCGTGCGCTCGGTCTGCTGCAGCAGCGGGCCGTCGCTGTCGGCCGCGTCGCGCAGCGAGCTGCTCGCCTGGGCCAGCTCGTTGACGGCGCGCTGCAGGTCGCGCACGACGGCGCCCTTGGGGTCCAGCAGTTCGTTGGCACGGTCGGCCGTGGTGCCGAGGCGGTCGGCTGCGCCGGACACCTGATTGCCTGCGCGGTCCACGCTGCCGAGGGCACGCTCGGCGCTCTGCGTCAGCGGCCCGGCGCGGCGGTCCAGCTGCGCGGCCAGGCTGCGGGCGTGCGTGGCGGTGGCGGCGAAGTCCTTCAGGCCCTGCTTCAGCTCGGGCGCTGCGATCAGCTGCCGCGCGGAGTTGGCGATCTGGCTGAGGTCGTCGACGATCTTCTTCAGGTCCACGCTTTCGAGCTGGTTCTTCAGCGCCTGGAAGGCGGTCGCGCTGGTCGGGATCTCGGTCGCGTCGCCCTGGTAGCCGCCATGCAGCCGGCCCGGCGGCTTGGTGCGGAAGTCCAGGTCCACGTAGAGCTGCCCGGTCAGCAGGCTCTGGGTGCCGAGCTGGGCGGTCAGGCCGCGCTTGATGAGCGTCGGCAGTGCGTGGCCGATGTCGTCGTTGCCCTGGCGGCCATCCAGCCCGAGCACGGCGTCGGCATCGAGTTCTGCGGTGACGGGAATGGCGAAGCTGTCGGATTTGGCGTCGTACTGCACCGTGAAGTCGGTGACGTCGCCGATGCGCACGCCGCGGAACACCACCGGCGCGCCCTTCTGCAGCCCGAACACCGAGCCCGAGAAGTACATCACCACGCGCTCCGGCGCCGGGCTGAACCAGTGCCGCCCCGGCAGCGCGACGAGGGCCAGCACCAGCACGGCCAGCCCGCCGACGACGAAGGCGCCGACCGCCAGCGGGCTCGCGCGGCGGCGCTTCATGCAGCCTCCCGTACGGCTTCGTACTGGCCGCGGGTCAGGAACTCGCGCACCGCGTCGGGCCCGTGGTCGCGCAGCTCGGCCGGGGGGCCGAGTGCCGTGGCGGTGTGGGCCTCCACGTCGAGAAACAGCAGCCGGTCGGCCACCGCGAACAGGCTGTCGAGCTCGTGCGTGACGAGCACGATGGCGGTGCCCAGGTCGCCCTTCAGGCGCTTGATGAGATCGTCCAGCCGCGCCGACGTCAGCGGGTCCAGGCCGGCGGAAGGCTCGTCCAGGCACAGCAGCGGCGGGTCCAGCACGAGGGCGCGGGCGATGGCGGCGCGCTTCCTCATGCCGCCGGAGAGCTGGGCCGGCTCGGCATCGAAGGTGGCCGGGTCGGGCAGGCCGGCCAGCGCCAGCTTGAAGCGCGCCTGCTGTTCACGCCCGGCCGCGTCCAGCTCGGTATAGAGCTCCAGCGGCAGCATGACGTTCTCGCCGACCGTCATGCTGCTCCACAGCGCGCCGGCCTGGAAGGCGACGCCGATCTCGCGCCGCGGCGGGTCGTCGCCATGCACATCGCGGCTTGTGCCGCCCGCCGTCCACGTGACCTGGCCGACCTTGGGCAGCTGCAGGCCGATCATGTGGCGCAGCAGCGTGCTCTTGCCGCAACCGCTGGCGCCGCAGATGGCCAGCACCTCGCCGGCCCGCACGTCGAAGGTCAGGCCATGCTGCAACTCGCGGCCGCCGGCGTGCAGGCTGAGGTTTTCCACGTGCATCAGCACCTCGTTCATCAGATGCCCAGTCTCTGGAAGATGACTGTCAGCAACGACGCAGCGACCACCATCCAGACGATGGCCTGAACGACGGCCGCCGTCGTCGCCTCGCCCACGGCCTGCGCGCTGCGGCCGGCGTTCAGGCCTTGGCGGCAGCCGGCCAGCGCCACGAGCACCGCGTAGACGCTGCCCTTGAGCAGGCCGGCGAACAGATCCCAGCCGGCCAGCGCCTCGCGCGTGGTCGCCACATAGGCCGCAGCGGGCACGTCATAAAGCAGCACCGCCACGCCGCAGCCCACCGCCAGCCCGGCCACACCGGCGCACAAGGTCAGCAGCGGGCCGGTGACGAGCAGGGCCAGCATGCGCGGCAGGACGAGATGCTCCACCGGGTCGACGCCCAGGGTCGTCAGCGCGTCGATCTCCTCGCCGGCACGCATGCTGCCGATCTGCGCCGCGAAGGCCGCGCCGACTCGCCCGGCCAGCACAATGCCAACGACCAGCGCGGCAATCTCGCGCACGACGCCGATGGTGACGAGGTTGGCGATGAAGCTCTGCGCGCCGAAGCGCTGCAGCTGCTGGGCACCCATGTAGGCCACGATCAGGCCGACCAGGCTGCTCACCAGCAACACGATCGGCAGGCTGCGCGGCCCCGTCTGCTCGATCTGCCATAACCAGTCGCTCAGGCGCATGGCGCTGCGCCCGCGCAGCAGCCGGCCGAGCGCGGCCAGCAGGTCGCCGACGAACACCAGCGTCTTGCGCCATTCGGG
>SEEY01000548.1 GCA_004211235.1 Rubrivivax sp. | reverse complement strand
CTGCAGGAAGACGTCGGCCACTTCGCGATGCGCAAGGCGGTCGAGGCCTCGCAGATCTATCCGGTCTTCCGGGAGCTGTTCAAGAAGGAAGGGGCGAGCGCATGAGCACCCGAGAAGACCGCCGCCAGCCCGAGCGCGCGGCCGTGCCGCCCCGCCGCGCCGCCGAGCGCCGGCAGCAGCTGCCGCTGCAGCGCATGAAGCCACTCATCGAACGGCCCGGCCAGCCGCTGCCCTCGCCCAACGACTGGACCTTCGATCTCATCGAGGAGTACCACACCGTCATCCGGCAGACGGCGCAGCGCTTTGGCCTGGACACCTACGCCAACCAGCTGGAAGTGATCACCTCCGAGCAGATGATGGATGCCTATGCCTCCGTTGGCATGCCGGTGAACTACCGGCACTGGAGTTACGGCAAGGAGTTCATCGCCACCGAACGCAATTACAAGCGCGGCCAGATGGGCCTCGCCTACGAGATCGTCATCAACTCCGACCCCTGCATCGCCTACCTGATGGAGGAGAACACGCTGGCCATGCAGGCGCTGGTGATCGCCCACGCGTGCTACGGGCACAACAGCTTCTTCAAGGGCAACTACCTGTTCCGCATGTGGACGGACGCCTCGTCCATCATCGACTACCTCGTCTACGCGAAGAACTACGTCGCCGAGTGCGAGGAGCGCCATGGGCTGGACGCCGTGGAGAACCTGCTCGACAGCTGCCACGCGCTGATGAACCATGGCGTGGACCGCTACCGCCGGCCGGCCAAGCTGTCGCTGGCCGAGGAGCGCGCGCGCGTGAAGGACCGCGAGCAGCATGCGCAGTCGCAGATCAACGATCTCTGGCGCACGCTGCCCCGCAAGGCCGACCGGCCCGACGAGGCGACCGAGGCGCGCCGCTTCCCCGACGAGCCGCAGGAGAACCTGCTGTACTTCATCGAGAAGAACGCGCCGCTGCTGGAGCCCTGGCAGCGCGAGATCGTGCGCATCGTCCGCAAGGTTGCGCAGTACTTCTACCCGCAGCGCCAGACCCAGGTCATGAACGAGGGCTGGGCCACCTTCTGGCACCACCGGCTGCTCAACCAGATGTACGACGACGGCTACCTGTCGGACGGCATGATGATCGAGTGGCTCAAGTCCCACACCAACGTCGTCTACCAGCAGCCGGGCGCCAACCTCAACCCGTATGCGCTCGGCTTCGCGATGTACACCGACCTCAAGCGCATCTGCGAGGCGCCGACCGCCGAAGACCGCGACTGGTTCCCCGACATCGCGGGCAGCGACTGGCTGCCCACGCTGGACCATGCCATGCGCAACTTCAAGGACGAGAGCTTCATCGGCCAGTACCTGAGCCCGAAGATCATGCGCGACTTCCGGCTCTTCTCGGTGCTGGATGACGAGGCCAAGAGCGAGTACGAGATCTCCGCCATCCACGACGAAGGCGGCTACCGCCACCTGCGCCAGGCGCTGTCGCGGCAGTACGACCTGTCCACCCGCGAGCCCAACATCCAGGTGTGGAACGTCAACCTGCGCGGCGACCGGTCCCTGACGCTGCGTCACGTGCAGCACCTCAACCGGCCGCTGCACGATAGCGCCCAGGAAGTGCTGAAGCACGTCGGCCGGCTCTGGGGCTTCGGCGTGCAGCTGGAAAGCGTCAACCAGCGCGGCGACGTGACGCGGCGCTGGAACGTGCCGGCGCAGCACACGTAGCAGGCGGCCTCTCAGGAGGCCAGCTTGAGGCCGACGATGCCGGCGACGATGAGGCCGAGGCTCAGCAGCCGCCCGACGCTTGCCAGTTCGCCGAACAGCACGATGCCCAGCGCCGCCGTGCCGACGGCGCCCACGCCCACCCACACCGCGTAGGCGGTGCCCACGGGCAGCGTCTTCATGGCCACGCCGAGCAGGCCGACGCTGAGCACCATGGCCGTCACCGTTCCCACCGTGGGCCAGAGGCGCGTGAAGCCTTCGGTGTATTTCAAGCCGATGGCCCAGCCGACTTCCAGGAAGCCAGCGACGACGAGCAGCAGCCAGGCCATGGTGATTGCGCGAGAGTGGAGCAGAGCATGGCATTCTGCCGAGTCGCCCTGACGCCGCCGTCGAGCGGGGTCATCCTGCGGCGTCGTGCGCGGCGCCTGAAGTCCGTTCTGCCGGCACGCGGCGCCCCGGTCAGGACAACAGGCCGTGCAGCGCCGCCAGCCCGGGCGGCGTCGGCTGCAGTTGCCGCGAGTCGGCAAGGCGACGCACCCAGCCCCGCATCGTCATCGCCTCCAGCCACGCCACCGCCAGCGGCCCGGCAAAGTGGTCGCGGCGTTCGGACCAGTCCACGCAGTCGTAGAGCAGCCGGCCCTTCTCGGCAAGACCTACCGGCATCAGCTCGGCCAGGGCCTGGCGGCCGGCATCACTGACTTCATACCGGCCCTCGGCCGCCGCTCTCACCCAGCCTTTGGCGAGCAACGCTTCCCGCCACTTCACGCCCAGTTCGCCGGCCAGATGGCCATAGCAACTGCGCGCATGCCGCAGTCCGCGCATGGCCGGCTGCTGCCAGCGGCGCACATCGGCCGCCGGCTCCTCGACTCGCCCATCGCGCCCGTCGGCCACGCGCAGCAGCGCCTCCAGCGCATGAGCGACATCGCCATCGGCCAGGCCGAAGTAGCGGTGCCGCCCCTGCGGCCGCACGCGTGCCAGGCCCTCGTCGACGAGCAGCTTGAGGTGGGCCGACATCGTCGCAGCGCTGACGCCGGCGTGCGTCGCCAGTTCGCCTGCCGTGTGCAGCCGGCCGTCCAGCAGCCGCGCCAGCACGCGAGCCCGCGTCGCGTCTGCGATGGCGGCTGCGAGGCGGGCCAGACGCGGCTCGGCGTTCATGTCGGCACCTGCTCACGGTCGTACAGGCCGTAGTCACGCACCACGGCCGCGACGCGCAGCCGGTAGTCGGCGAACAAGCCGCCCCGCCCGGCTGACTGCGCCTCGCGGTGCCGCTCCATCTCGCGCCAGCCGCGCACGGCGTCCTCGTCACGCCAGAAGGACAGCGACAGCAGCTTGTCCGGCTGCGTCAGGCTCTGGAAGCGCTCCACCGAGATGAAGCCGTCCATGTGCTCCAGCAACGGCTTCAGCGCGGCGGCGTGGTCGAGGTAGGCCTGGCGGCCTTCGGCGGTGGGCTGCACTTCGAAGATGACGGCAATCATGGCCGCACATCCTCACAGAAAGTCCGCTGCTCGCGCAGGATGAAGCGCTGCGTCCGCGCGAACTCGAAGTTGGCGACCGCCTCGGGATCGGCCCTGAGCCGCGCGCGGTAGGCCTCGTAG
>SEEY01000547.1 GCA_004211235.1 Rubrivivax sp. | reverse complement strand
GCCGGTCAGGCCGACGCTGGGCCAGCGCGCCGCCCAGGCGACATGGGCGCGTGACGCGGCAGCCTGGGCGCGCGTGGCCGCGGCCTTCACATCCGGGCGGGCGGCCAGCAGGCCGGCGGGATCAGGCAGCGTGCCCAGGCTGACGAGGCGCGGCTCGGGCATGCCGGGCAGCGGGTCGAGGTCGGCCTTGTCGCAATCGGCCGGCGGCTGGCCGCGCAGCACGTCAAGCTGAAGGCGGGTCAGGCAGGCGGCATTGCGCAGCGCCGGCACGCTGGCCGAGGTCTGCGCCACCAGCGCTTCGGCGCGGGCCTGGTCGAGCGCCGTGCCGCGACCGGCGCCGACGCGCGCCTTGACGAGGTCGAGCAGCTGGTTCTGCACCACCAGCGTCTCCTTGGCGAGCCTGAGGCGATGGCCCAGGCCGATGAGCTGGGTCTGCAGGTTCAGCGCGGTGCCGGCCAGGCTGAGCTGGGCGGCGTCGCGGTCCAGCGCGGTGCTCTGCGCGTCGTAGCCGGCCGCCTGCGCATTGGCCGCGGCGCGGCCCCAGAGGTCGATCTCCCAGGCCGCCGTCGCGTTGACGCCGTAGCTGTTGAAGTTGTTGTACTGGCCCTGGTCGTTGGGCGCGCGCTGGCGGCTGGCGCTGGCGCCGACACCGACGGTCGGCAGGCGCTGGGCGCCCGCCGCCGTGGCGAGCGACTCGGCCTGGCGCAGCCGCGCGGCGGCGGCGCGCAGGTCACGGTTGTTGGCCAGCACCTCGTCGACGACACGCTGCAGTTGCGTGCTGTCGACGAACGCGGTGGTCATCGTGCCGGCGCCGGGCGCGGCCTGCGAGTTGGCGGGAGGCAGCTGGGCGAAGCTTGCAGGGGCGAGGTTCTGCGGGCCCTGCGACAGCCCGGGCGCGGCGCAGCCGACAAGAGCGGCCAGGGCGAGAGGGGTGAGGCGATAGAGCATTTCAGTGGCCCTCCTTCTTGGGGGCAGCGTCATCGATGCCGGGGTGGAAGGCGTGGGCCGAGGCCTCGACCTGGGCGCGCAGCGCGGCGGCGCGGGCACGGCGCTTCTCGGTGCCCTTGCGCAGCAGGCTGTAGAACACCGGCGTCAGGAAGATGCCGAAGAAGGTCACGCCCAGCATGCCGGCGAACACGGCGATGCCCATGGCGCGGCGCATCTCGCTGCCGGCGCCGGAGCCCAGGATCAGCGGGATCACGCCGGCGCAGAAGGCGATGGACGTCATCAGGATGGGACGCAGCCGCAGGCGGCAGGCCTCGATGACGGCGTCGGTCACCGACTTGCCACGCTCTTCCAGCTCCTTGGCGAACTCGACGATCAGGATGGCGTTCTTGCACGCCAGTCCGACCAGCACGACCAGCGCCACCTGCGTGAAGATGTTCAGGTCTCCCGCCTGCATGAAGGGAGGCAGATGCGACAGCCACACGCCGAACAGCGCCGACAGGATGCACATCGGCACGATCAGGATGATCGCCAGCGGCAGGCTCCAGCTCTCGTACTGGGCCGCCAGCACGAGGATGACGAGCAGCACGGAGAAGCCCAGCACGGCGGCCAGCGTCGGCAGCTTGACGCCGGTGCCGGGGATCAGCACGTCGCGCGTCAGGCGGTCCTGGTAGCTCAGGTCGGTGAACTCGTAGCTGAAGCCGCGCGGCAGCGTCTTGAGCAGCTGCTCGATCTCCACCTCGGCCTGGCCCGACGAGAAGCCGGGCTTGGGCGCGCCGTTGATGTCGGCAGCCGGGAAGCCGTTGTAGCGCGTCACGCGGGTCGGGCCGAAGGTCGGCTCCACGCTCATCAGCGAACCGAGCGGCACCATCTCGCCCGCGCCGTTGCGGGTCTTGAGCTGGACGACGTCGTCGGCCTTGGCGCGGAAGGGTGCGTCGGCCTGCACGATGACCTGGTAGGTCTTGCCGAACCGGGTGAAGTCGTTGACGTAGAGCGAGCCGAGGTTGATCTGCAGCGTGTCGTAGATGGACGCCAGCGGCACGCCCATCTGCTTGGCCTTGACGCGGTCGACGTTGGCGAACAGCTGCGGCACGTTGATGTCGTAGTTGGAATACGGCGTGCCGATGGACGTGTTCGGGTTGCCGTAGATCTGGCCAAGCGTGCCCCAGGTGGCGCCGTACAGCGCCTGCTCGCCCTGGCTGGTGCGGTCCTGCACCTGGATCTTGAAGCCGCCGGCAATGCCCAGGCCGTCCACCGGAGGCGGCGGCACGACGAACATGCGCGCGCCCTGGATCTGCTGGATGGCGCCGTTGACCTGGCCGAGGATGGCCTCCTTGCTCTTGTCGCGCGAGGTGCGCGCGTCGAAGCCCTCCAGGCCGAAGAAGATGATGCCTTCGTTGGGCGCGGACGAGAAGCCGGCGACCGACAGGCCGGGGAAGGCCACGGAGTCGACGATGCCCGGCACCTTCAGCGCGATGGCACTCATCTGGCGGATGACTTCCTCGGTGCGGTCCAGGCTGGAGCCGGCCGGCAGCTGGGCCACGCCGATCAGGTACTGCTTGTCCGGCGCGGGCACGAAGCCGGTGGGGATGCGCGTGAACAGGAAGGCCGTCAGGCCGAGCAGCACGGCGTAGACGACGAGCGCCGCGGACTTGCGCTTCAGGATGCCCGTCACGCCGCGGCCGTAGTCCTCCGAGCGGCGGTGGAAGAAGCGGTTGAACCAGTTGAAGAAGCGGCCGAAGACACGGTCCATGCCGCGCGTCAGCGCATCCTTGGGTGCGTCATGCGGGCGCAGCAGGATGGCTGCGAGCGCGGGCGAGAGCGTCAGCGAGTTGAAGGCCGAGATCACCGTCGAGATGGCGATGGTGACGGCGAACTGCTTGTAGAACTGGCCCGACAGGCCCGGCACCAGCGTCAGCGGAATGAACACCGCGCACAGCACCAGCGCGATGGCGATGATGGGGCCGGAAACCTCCTGCATCGCCTTGATCGTCGCGTTGTGCGGCGTGAGGCCGTCCTGGATGTTCCGCTCGACGTTCTCGACCACGACGATGGCGTCGTCGACGACGATGCCGATGGCCAGCACAAGGCCGAACAGCGTCAACGTGTTGATGGAAAAGCCCAGCAGCAGCAGCACCGAGAACGTGCCGATGATGGACACCGGCACGGCGACCAGCGGAATGATGGAGGCGCGCCAGGTCTGCAGGAAGATGATGACGACCAGCACCACCAGCGCCACGGCCTCGAACAGCGTGTGCACGACCTTCTCGATGGAGGTCTGCACGAAGCGCGTCGGGTCGTAGACGATGGCGTAGTCCACGCCCTTGGGGAAGCTGGGCTTGAGCCTCTCCATGGT
>SEEY01000546.1 GCA_004211235.1 Rubrivivax sp. | reverse complement strand
GTTGCAGGGCGGCATTGCCGTGCAGCACCGCATGGCCTACCAGGGCGAGGCCTTCGTCCAGCGCTACGGCGCCCGCGCCGCCGAGGCCGCGCCGCCCGTCAAGGCGATGCTGGCCGCCGGCCTGCCCGTGGGCGCCGTAGCGCTGGACGAAGGCCTCGCCCTGGTAGGCCATGCGGTGCTGCACGGCAATGCCGCCCTGCAACTGCGCCACGCGGTCGATGTTGGGCTGCGAGATGGTCTCGGCATGGTCGAACCACCAGTGCAGGCCGTTGAAGGGCGTGTCTCGGTTGACGCGCTCGAACACGTCCAGCGCCCGGCTGATCGATTCGTCGTAGGTGGCATGCAGCCGGAACGGCCAGCGCTTGTCCACCAGCAGCCGCACGACGTCTTCCAGCTCGCCTTCCATGCTGGCCGGCAGCTCCGGCCGCGGCTCGCGGAAGTCCTCGAAGTCGGCCGCGCTGAACACCAGCATCTCGCCCGCGCCGTTGTGGCGGAAGGTGGACGAGCCCGAGAGCGGCGGCAGCATGTCCGTCCAGCGCCTGAAGTCGCCCATCTCGCCGCCCTTGTTCTGCGTGAACAGGTTGTAGGCGATGCGCACGGTCAGCTCGTTGGCGGCGGCGAGCGTCTCGATGGTCCGGTAGTCGTCGGGATAGTTCTGGAAGCCGCCGCCCGCGTCGATGACGGACGTGATGCCCAGGCGGTTCAGCTCGCGCATGAACAGGCGCGTGGAGTTCACCTGGTCCTGCGGGTCCAGCTTCGGCCCCTTGGCCAGCGTGGCGTAGAGGATGAGCGCATTGGGCTGGGCCAGCAGCAGGCCGGTGGGCGTGCCGTCCGCGGCGCGCTGGATGCGGCCGCCGGGCGGGTCGGGCGTGTCCCTGCCGTAGCCCACGGCGCGCAGCGCGGCGGCGTTGAGCAGCGCGCGTTCGTAGAGGTGCAGGATGAACACCGGCGTGTCAGGCGCCACGGCGTTGAGTTCTTCCAGCGTCGGCAGGCGCTTCTCGGCGAACTGGTGCTCGCTGAAGCCGCCCACCACGCGCACCCACTGCGGCGGCGGCGTCACGGTCACCTGCTCTTTCAGCATCGCCATCGCGTCGGCCAGGCTGCGCACGCCATCCCAGCGAAGCTCCAGGTTGAAGCTCAGGCCGCCGCGGATCAGGTGGGTGTGACTGTCGATGAGGCCGGGAATGAGGCGCTTGCCCTGCGCATCGACCCGCCGCGTGGTGGCGCCAGCCAGCGCCACCACCTCGGCCTCCTCGCCCACGGCGACGAGTTGGCCGTCCTTCACGGCCAGGGCGCTGGCTTGTGGCTGCGCCGGGTTCAGCGTGGTGATCCGGGCGTTCGTGACGACCAGGTCTGCGCTCATGTCTGCCTCTCCTTCGCTGGGCTCTCCATGCCGGTGATCTTCGGCACGCAGGTCTGCTTGAACCAGGTGACGCTGACCTGCTCGCCGTTCAGCATGCGCAGCGCCAGCGTACCGAGTTGCTCGCCGGTGGCGATGCCGAGCAGGCCGAGCAGCGCGACGGCGGGTGGCGCCGGCGACTTCACATGCAGCAGCGCGTAGATCGCGCCGACCGCCAGGCCCGCGGCCACGGACAACAGGTAGAGCTTCATCTCAATGCCCGCCTTCCGAAGCAGCGAACATCGTCGACGCGTAGGTAATGCCGAGGCCATAGGCGCCGCCGTGCTTCTGGGCAATACCGGTCGTCAGACCGTAGGTCTCGCCGCGCGCCCAGTCGCGCTGCAGCTCCAGCAGGTATTGCAGCGAGGTCATGGGCCGCGCGCCGGCCTGCACCATGCGCTGCAGCGCATGCTGGTGGGCCGCGCGGCTGACGTCGCCGCAGGCATCGGCGATCACGCAGACCTCGAAGCCCTGCTCCAACGCCGACAGCACCGGGCCGACGATGCAGACCGAGGTCCAGAGCCCCGCCATGACGAGGCGGTTGCGGTCCAGGCGGTTGATCTCGACGGCGATGTGCTCGTCCTCCCAGGTGTTCATCGACGTGCGGTCGATGACCGTGTGGCCGGGGAAGGCCTGCTTGATCTCGTCGAACATCGGCCCGCTGAAGCTCTTCTCGGCCACGGTGGTCAGCACCGTGGGTACCTTGAAGCCGGCGGCGGCCTGCGCGATCAGCGCGGCGTTGTTGCGCAGCTCGACCAGGTCGATGGACTGCGTGGCGAAGGCCATCTGGGACTGGAAGTCGATCAGCACCAGCGCGTGGTTGGCGGGGTCGAGCAGGGCCTTGGCGGGAACGGGTCTGGCGATGGACATGAGGGGCTCCGGGGGTGGGTTGCGGTTCGTTCAGCGTAGGAAGCCGGGCGCGCCCCGACATCCCTCAGATGGCAGAGCGCTCGCTCGTCTCTTTGGCCTCCAGGCGACGCGTGAACCAGGCCGCGCCGGCGGTCAGCGCAGACGCCAGCCACAGGCAGTGAAAGCCCAGCCCCGCATAGCCGGCCGCGCCGAGCGCCGAGCCGGCCGCGAAGGCGATGACGACGGGCCACAGCGCTGCCGCGCGCGTGCGGGTGCCGCCCTCGGCCCGGCCGGTGGCCAGGGCGAGCAGGTCGATGGTCAGCTGGGTCACGTTGCCGGTCATCACGGTCGTCTGCACCGGGCCGGCGAGGCTGGTGCGCATCAGCGCGTTCTGCACGCCGATGGCCGTGATGAGCACGAAGCCGATGACCACCGACGGCATGTCGTCGGGCTGCCGTGGCAGGCCGGTCCAGCCCGGGGCCAGCGCCGCCAGCGCGATCAGCAGGCTCTGCACGCCCAGCAGCCAGGTCGTGGCCGCCATGCCCCGGCGGCGCATGACAACCTCCGCCTGGTTGGCCAGCAGCACGCTGGCGATGAACACCGGCAGCGCCAGCGACTTGGTGAGGATGTCGACATGGCGGTTCACCAGCTCCGCGCCGATCAGCACGAAGTTGCCGGTCACGTGGGCCGTGAACAGGCCGAACAGGCCGATGAAGCCGCAGGTGTCGACATAGGCAGCCGCTATCGCCAGCAGCGCCGGCCGGGCCCGGCTCATGACCGGCGCTCCACCTGCGCCGCGTAGAGCAGCGCCGCGGCCAGGGCGATGTGCTCCCAGAAGCCGTTGAAGGCATGCGTGCGGTCCGGGCCCGGCGGCAGCGGCCACCAGCGGTGCGCCAGGAAAGTGGCGGCCAGCGTGAAGGCGGCCAGCGCCACGCCACCCAGCCAGGCGAGCCGCCCGCCGCCGAGCAGCAGCGCAGAGCCGCCGAGCTGCAGGACGATGACCGCGGCCGTGATCGGCACCACCGCCCCACCGCCCAGCAGCCCCGCCACCTCGGAC
>SEEY01000545.1 GCA_004211235.1 Rubrivivax sp. | reverse complement strand
TGGGCACACCTCCCGGCGAGGCCTTCGAGTTCCACCTGCACCCGCCGCTCTTGTCCACCGATCCGCCGCATGCCGGCCTGCTGCACGGCGCCCAGGCCGAGGCCGAACGCGAGCGCCGCAACACGCAGCGCGTGCTGCGCGAAGGCCCGGGCCGGGCACGGCTGATCCGCATCACGCCCACCCAGCGGCGCGTCGCCGAACTGGTGACCCAGGGCTGGAAGGTGCCGGCCGATGCCACTGCCGAACTGGGCGCTGCGCTGCAGGTGCTGACCGGCCACTTCCAGCTGCATTCCGATGCCGACGCCGGCCAGCGCGTCGCCGGTGACAGCCGCCTGCATGCGCGCCTGACGCCGCAGGGCGAGGGGCTCTCGCTGCTGCTGGTGGCCCAGCCCTTCGGCGACTTCGGCCCGGCCGTCACGCCTGGCCAGGGCCTGGCACGGCTGATGTGCCTGCACGAAGGCCTGAGCCTGGCCACGGAGCGCGACCTCGACGCCGAGGCGGGCCACCGCGCCGCCGTCATTGACGCCCTGCCTTTTCTCGACCCCGAGCAGCCGCCCGACCAACCCTGGCTGCTGGCCGATGCCGAGGAGGCGCTGGCAGCCGTCGAGCGCCTGCCCGGCCTGCCCGGCATCGCGGCGCTGGCCTGGCCCAAGGGCAAGCCGGTGCGCGTGCTGGCGGTGGACGGCGCCGCGGTGCAGATCCAGGTCAGCAGCGGGCGGGACTGGCTGGGCGTGACCGGCGAGGCGCAGGTCGAGGACGGCCGTGTCGTCGGCCTGCAGGAGCTGCTGGCCCTGAACCGCGCCAGCAAGAGCCGCTTCGTGCGCCTGGCCGAGGGGCACTACCTGGCGTTGTCGGAGCAACTCCGCCAGCAGTTGCGCGATCTCGATTCGCTCGGCCAGACAAAGAAGGGCGAGCTGCAGCTGCCCCATGCCAGCGCCGCGTGGCTGGACCAGGGGCTGGCGGGCGTACGACTTGGCGGCGACACGGCGTGGCGGGCACGCGTGGAGCAGCTCACGGCCGCCGCGTCGCTGCAGCCGCAGCCGCCCAGGTCCTTGCGCGCCGAGCTGCGCAGCTACCAGGCTGAAGGCCACGCGTGGATGCGACGCCTCGCCGCCGCCGGCTTCGGCGCCGTGCTGGCCGACGACATGGGCCTGGGCAAGACGGTGCAGACCTTGGCGCTGCTGATCGACCGCGCCGGCGACGGCCCGGCGCTGGTCATCGCACCCACCTCGGTCTGCGGCAACTGGCTGGCGGAGTGCGCGACCTTCGCGCCATCGCTGACCGCCCACGGCTATGGCGACGTCGCCGACCGCCCCGCGCTGCTGGCCTCCGCCGGGCCGGGCGATGTCATCGTTGCCAGCTATTCACTGGCGCAGATCGACGCCGAGGCCTTCGCCACGCGCCGCTGGGCCACGCTGGTGCTGGACGAAGCCCAGGCGCTGAAGAACGCCGCCACCAAGCGGGCGAAGTCGGTCGCCGAGTTCGATGCCGGCTTCCGCCTCGCGCTGTCCGGCACGCCGGTGGAGAACCGGCTGGCGGACCTGTGGTCGGTCATGAACCTCGTCAACCCCGGCCTGCTCGGCACGGCGCAGCAGTTCAACGAGCGCTTTGCCGGCCCCATCGAGCGCCAGCAGGACGCCACGGCCCGCGCACGCCTGCGCCGCATCGTCGCGCCCTTCCTGCTGCGCCGTACCAAGACCCAGGTGCTGCAGGACCTACCGCCGCGCACCGAGATCGTCCATGTGGTGACGCCCACCGACGCCGAGGCCCACTTCATGGAGGCGCTGCGCCGCGACGCCCGGGCCAGCGTCGCCGCGGCCGCTGCCGACCCGGAGCGCGGCGCGCAGATGCAGGTGCTGGCCGAGCTGATGCGCCTGCGCCGCGCGGCCTGCGACCCGCGCCTGGTGTCGCCCGAGCTGGGCCTGGTGGGAGCCAAGATGGCGGAGTTCGAGCGCATCGTGCGCGAGCTCGTCGACGGCGGCCACAAGGCGCTGGTGTTCAGCCAGTTCACCGACTACCTCGACCTGCTCGGCGAGCGCCTGGCGCAAATGGCCGTGCCGCACCAGCGCCTGGACGGCAGCACGCCGCAGGCCGAGCGCACGAAGCGCGTGGCGGCCTTCCAGCGTGGCGAGGGCGATGTCTTCCTCATCAGCCTGAAGGCCGGCGGCTTCGGCCTGAACCTGACGATGGCCGACTACGTGCTGATCGTCGATCCCTGGTGGAACCCCGCCGCGGAAGACCAGGCCAGCGGCCGGGCCCACCGCATGGGCCAGGCCAGGCCCGTGACCGTCTACCGGCTGGTGACCGCCGGGTCGGTGGAGGAACGCATCATCGAACTGCACCGCGACAAGCGCGGCCTGGCCGAGGGCATGCTGGAAGGGCATGAGCAGGCGTCTCCGCTGGACGCGCAGGCGCTGGCGGCGCTGCTGGAGGCATGAATGAAGGTCACCTGGATCGCCGGTGCCACCGGTCTCGTCGGCCGGGCGCTGCGGGCTGAACTGCCCTCCGCCCTCGCACTGACCCGCCGCCCTCAACCGGGCGCGGTCGTGGTGGACTACGCCCAACCCGAGTCTTTTGCCGCCCTGCCCGCCCCTGGCTGCGTTTTCATCGCGCTGGGCACGACGATGGCGCAGGCCGGTTCGCATGCGGCCTTTCGTGCGGTGGACTTCGACGCCGTCGTGACCGTCGCGCGCGCCGCCCGCGCCGCCGGCGCGACGCATTGCGGCCTGGTGTCGGCGCTCGGCGCAAACGCAGGGTCCACGGTTTTCTACAACCGGGTCAAGGGCGAGGCGGAGGACGCGTTGATCGCACTCGGCTTCGAGCGCCTCGTCATCGCCCGTCCATCGCTGCTGGATGGCCATCGCGAGGCGCTCGACCAGCCGCGCCGCACGGCCGAGGCCTGGACGCTGCGCCTGATGCGGCCGCTGGCCGGCCTGATCCCCGCACCCTGGCGCCCCGTCGGCGCCGACCGCGTCGCCCGTGCGCTGCACCTGGCCCTGGCGCAGCCGGGCCCGGTGGTGCAGGTTCTCGAATCGGCCGAGCTGCAGACGCTCGGCGGGCGGCCAGACCCCGCCCGCTCATGAAACCCCTCAGCCTTCCACCGGCCGAGGTCGACTTCTCCGACCCGCTCGCGCCGGCCTCGCCGCTGTTCGACGACATCTACCACTCGCGCGCCGGCGCGCTGGCGCAGGCACGGCATGTCTTCGTGGCCGGCAACGGCCTGCCGGAGCGCTGGCGGGGGCGCGGGCGCTTCGTCGTGCTGGAGACCGGCTTCGGCCTGGGCAACAACTTCCTGGCCACCTGGGATGC
>SEEY01000544.1 GCA_004211235.1 Rubrivivax sp. | reverse complement strand
GCGCCGCGGCGCGCGAGCGGGCCTTCGGCCAGCTGCGCGGCAGCGGGCCCAGCGCCGCGGCGTATTCCACCAGCGCCGTGCCGGCCACGGCAGCGGGCGTGCCCCAACGCGCGACCAGCGCGTCCGGCGCATACAGGGCCGGCGCCGCGACGACGGCCCAGGCGCCGTCCACCCAGTGGTAATGCGCGGCGTAGATCTCGCCGATGCGCGCGTCCATCGCCACCCAGATGTCGTCCCCGGCACCGGCGCTGCGCGCGTCCTCCGCCACGAGCATGAGGCTGTCGATGGCCAGCACCGGCTTGTCGAGGCCAAAGGCCAGGCCCTGCGCGACGGCACAGGCAGTTCTCAGCCCGGTGAAGGCGCCGGGACCCTGGCCGAAGGCGATGGCATCCAGCGCCGACATGCCGATGCCGGCACTCGCCAGCAGCGCCTTGACCTCGGGCAGCATGCGCGCCGAGGCCTGCGCACCGCCCGCGGGCTCGCTGAGCTTCGTCCCGCCCGGCGTCACGAGGGCCAGGGCCATCATGTCGGTCGCGCTGTCGAGGGCAAGCAAAAAGGGCATCGAGGCAGTTTACCGTCGGGGTCTCGCCCGACGCCCCCCTCAGACCGTCACAACAGGCCGGGGTTGCGCTGCCAGACCGACCACGTGAGCGCCGACGCGAACATCACCCATGCCACATAGGGCAGCAGCAGTACACCGGCGAGCGGGCGGACGCGCCAGAACGCAGCGGTGGTGATGACGACCAGCGCCAGCAGCAACAACACCTCCGCAAATGCGAAGGCTCCCTGCTGCCAGCCGAAGAACAGCCAGGACCACAACGCGTTGGCCGCGAGCTGCGCCATGTAGAGCTGCAGCGCGCCATCCACCCGCTGCGACGGCCGCTGCCGCCAGACCAGCCAGGCCGCCACGCCCATGAGCGTGTACAGCAGCGACCACACCGGCCCGAACACCGCGGCCGGCGGTGCCCAGGCAGGCTTGTCGAGCTGGGCGTAGAAGGCCGGCGCGTCCATCGACGCCACGGCGCCGACCGCCGCGGCGACGAAGGTGAGCACGAGCCAGCCGGCAAAACCCAGCAGCTGGGCAACCGTCGAATTCCTGAGCGTGATTGCCATGTTCCGAACCTCGCTTGATGAGTGGACACGATAGCGCGCGCCGCGCCGGCGCGTTGCCGGTGGGGATGCGCGCGCCGGGTAGGAAGCAGCCTACCGCCGCGTGCAGGGCCGTCCCACGCGGTTGAACACCTGCCCCCCGCTAGAGTGAGCCGTAGCCCGGGCAGGCGCCGGGGCGACTACGGAGGTGCCATGTCATTCGTCCTTTACATCCTCGGGCTGGCGGTGCTGCTGGGCGGCGTCGCCTGGGGGCTGATCGCCGCGGGCATCGCGGCAACTTACGTCGCCATCGTCTGCCTCATCGTGGCCGGCATCGGCATCATGATGGCCGTGTCCCGCACCCGCCTGAAGGATCCGCCGGCCTGAGTCAGAACGCCGCGAAGACCTTGTTGATGACGGCCTGGAAGGCCAGCGCCAGGATGCACAGCACGAAAGCGCCGGTGTAGGACATCTCCAGCAGCTTCGCGAACACGACGACGAAGACGGCCGGCACCAGCACCAGGCTCCACAGGCCGGCGAACACCATCACGACCAGCGACAGCGCGGTCGCCGTCACCAGCGCCAAGGCCGCCCGCCAGAACCCCTGGCGGCCGGCGCCCAGCACCTTGGCGGCCAGCCACACCGGCAGCGCCGCGAGCGCCAGTGCCAGCGCAATGAAGGGCAGGCTCAAGGCCGTACCGAGAAACAACATGACATCCTCCCTGTCGTGCAGTCGGCGTGTGCCTCCCGTCACGGGCGACATGATGCCCGCGCCTCGCCGAGGCTTCGCCCGCCGACCGGAGGTTGATATCGTCAGCCTGCCGCACGCCGACAACGCATCAGCAGCGCCGGCCCGTCGGGCGTCATGACCTCGCCGACTGACGCGAACCCCGCCGCCGCGTAGCAGCGAATGGCACGCAGGTTGTCCGGCGACGGATCGGTCTGCACGACCGTGACTGCGGGGTCGGCGAACAGCCGGTCGACGAAGGCCCGCACCATCGCGCGGCCCAGGCCACGATTCAGCCGTTGCTCGTCGGCCAGGAACTGGTCGATGCCGCGCGCGCCGGCATCGGTCTCGTCCGGCCACCAGCCGTCGTCCGAGCCCATGACGACGTAGCACTGCACGAAGCCGATGGGCTCGCCTGCCAGATGGACGATGGAGGCACGCGTCGTGCCGCCGGCCAGGAAGTCCTGGCGCAGTTCGTCGACCGGCTCCGCCTCGCCCCACCAGGCGGCGACGTGTGGGCGCTTCAGCCAGGCGTGCAGCAGGGGCAGGTGGCTCTCGTCGAGGGGATGGAACTCAAAGTCGGGCATCACGCGTCAGGCGGCGTTCGCCAGCAACTCGATCCTGTGGCCGTCCAGGTCATGGAACATCGCCCCGAAGTAGGTCTCGCTGATGTCCGGCCGCGGCCGTGGCGTGAAGATGTCCTGCGCGTGGGCGGCGAGTGCGGTCGCGTGAGCGGCAGTCACGGCGCTCCGGTCTGGCGCAGCCAGCGCCACATGCGCGCCACGCGCCGCGACGGTCTCGCCATCGGCCACCGGATACAGGAAGAAGCACCAGCGCTGCGGCGTGCCGAAGGCGGCCTCGGCGCCGGTATCGCGCTGCAGCGCCAGGCCCAGCGGCGCGAGCACGCGGCTGTAAAACGCCACCGCCTCGGCATAGCGCCGCGTGCCCAGGGAAACATGGTCGATCATCAATGGCCCTCGTCGTCTTGAACGGCCTGGCCATGCTAGGGCGGGCCAGCGCCGATTTGCGGCAAGATGCGCCGCCCCGCCGCGGTTTGGCCGCAATCTCCACCTCGCATGATCGAACTCGACCGCTTCGACCGCCAGTTGCTGCGCCTCGTGCAGCAGGACGCTGCGCTGACCGCCGAGCAGCTGGCCGGGCGCGTGAGCCTGTCGCCGTCGGCCATCCAGCGCCGCCTGAAACGACTGCGCGAGCAGGGGGTCATTGCCCGTCACATCGCCGTGCTCGACCCGGCGCCCATCGGCCGGCCGATGTCCTTCATCGCCGCGCTTCAGGTGGAGAGTGAACGTGCCGACCGCATGGCCGCGCTGCGTGCCTGGATCGCCGCGGAGCCGCACGTGCAGCAGGCCTTCTACGTGACCGGCGAAGCCGACTTCATCCTCATCGTCACCGCCGCCGACGCCGAGGCTTACGAGGCGCTGATGGCGCGACTGCTGGCCGAGAACGCCAACGTGCGCCGCTACACCACCAGCGTCGCCATGAATGTGCTCAAG
>SEEY01000543.1 GCA_004211235.1 Rubrivivax sp. | reverse complement strand
ACGGTCGGCCTGCTCGGGCTGGTCGAAGGCGGCGTCTTCCAGCGCGGCTTCGACATAGAGAAGACTGGTGGCGATTTCCATCGCCAGCGCGGGCGGCGGCGTGCTGCGTGAGCGCAGCGTCGCAACGACCGCCCGCTGCAGCGTCTGCGCGAGCACTTCGCCGCTGGGGAAGAGGCGCGTCAGGGATTCGGCCAGCCCGGCGAACTGCTCGTCCAGGCTGGTCAGGCGGTGCTGGTCGCCCTCGGCGGCGCTGGACCAGCTCTCCTTGGCAGCCATCACACGGCGCTTGGCCTGGAAAACCCAGGCAGGGTCGATGCTGCCGAGACTGGCGTCCTCGTAGTCCCCGCCGTGCTCATCGGTCAGGCGATAGGCTTCGTGCACGGCGGTCAGGCGCGGGCCCGCACCCTGGGTGAGGCGGCACTGGGCGCAGAAGAACAGCAGATCCTGCGCGAGGCGTTCGCGCTGCGGATCATCCTGTTCGCTGCGGCCGCTGGCGCCAATCAGGCGCAGCTCATGCAGCAGCTTTGAGCCCAGGCGTTTGGCGTAGGCATCGCTGCGCAACAGCTTCAGGGCCTGCCCCTCGAACACAGCAGCGGCGAGCTGCCACAGCGTGCGCCCCTGGCCGGCGGGCAGCGCCGCCGCAAGGCCGGCGCACAGACCGGACAGATTGGCCGCATGGGCCGAACTCGGCTCGCGCATGTGGCGCAGCAGTGCCGCCTCGAAGGGCGCGCGCACTGCCTCGGGCGAACGCGGCAGCACGCCAGGCTCGACGGCGATGCTGCGCCAGGCGAAGTCGTAGGGCCAGAGATCGGCCGGATGGATGCGCTCCGCGCGGTTGAGTTCCTGCAGCGCGCGATAGCTGGGGTAAAGGGCCAGCGCGGAGGTCTTGCTCCCTGCGAGCAGCCGGGCGACATAGGCCAGCAGCGCGAAGTCGGCGCGCTCGATCAGGTCGACGGTGCCGGAATCGACTTCCAGCGGTCGTTCTGCCAGCCGGGCCACGGCGGCCTCGGCGGCACGCAGCACGGCAGCACCGGCCGGCAGGCCCACCAGCGACAGCACGCCGCTGACCTGGTGGAGTTGGGCGGCCGCCTGTTGCAGTGGCACGCTGGGTTGCGCATCGGACCCGAAGGCCGTGACGCGGTTGTCGTTGCCGTCTCGCACCATGCGGCGCAGCGTCTTGTGCACCGCTTCCAGCGAGCGGCGCAGCTCTTCCTGCACCCAGGCCAGCGGGCTGAGGTCGGCTGGAAGTTCGGAGTCTCGCAGTGCGCTGTCCATGCCCGCGCTCGTCAAGCGACCTTGAATCGCGACACGGACGCGCGCAGCGCCTCGGCGGAGCGCGACAGCTCATGCACCATCTGCGCCGTGGAGCGCGTGCCCTCCGACGTCTGCTCCGTCACCGCGAAGATGTGCTGGATGTTGGACGCCACCTCGTTGGCGCTCTCCGCTTCCCGCTGGGCTTCGGAAGAGATCCGTCCGATCAGGCTGTCCAGCTGGCGGGACACGCTGTCGATGTCTTCCAGCGCCTTGCCGGCCGCGTCGGACAGCTGGGTACCTTCGACCACCCCGCGCGTCGAGCGCTCCATGGCGGCCACGGCATCGTGCGTGTCGGTCTGAATGGTCTTGACCAGCGCGGCAATCCGCCGCGTCGCGTCGCCGGAACGTTCGGCCAGTCGCTGCACTTCTTCCGCAACGACCGAGAAGCCCCGGCCCGCTTCACCGGCCGACGCAGCCTGGATGGCGGCGTTCAGGGCCAGCACGTTGGTCTGCTCGGTAATGTCAGAAATCAGCTCGGTGATCTCGCCAATTTCCTGAGACGACTCGCCCAGGCGCTTGATGCGCTTGGAGGTCTCCTGGATGGAGTCGCGGATGGCGTTCATACCGGCGATGTTGTTCTGCATCGCCGCCAGGCCTTGTTCAGCCGCCTGACGCGACTGGCGCGCCACCCCGGCCGTGGCCTGGGCCTGCGTCGACACGTCGTTGATTCGGCCCGCCATCTGCAGCACAGCCTCGCCGGTGGCCCGGATCTCGTGCAACTGTTCCTTGGAGGCCGCCAGCAGGTCGGTGGAGGTCTGGTCGACCGCGCCGGTCGTGTCCGTCACGCGAGCCGCAGTGGATTGCACCTGGCCCACCAGGTTGCGCAACTCCTCGACGGTGTAGTTGACCGAGTCGGCGATGGCGCCGGTGATGTCTTCCGTCACCGTGGCTTGCTGCGTCAGGTCACCTTCAGCGACCGTGGCCAGTTCGTTCATCAGCCGCAAAATGGCCGCCTGGTTGGCGTCGTTGACGCGCTTGGCTTCGGCCTCCTCGGCCTCGGCGCGCTGCTTCTCGGCTTCGGCGAGTTCGGCACGGCGGCTCTGGTCAGCCAGGTACAGCTGCAGGAAGCCGACGGCGCCGAACACCAGGGCGGTCAGCGATGCCACGATGGCCAGGATCAAGCCCAGACCGGCGCCGCCCGCCTTTTCAAGTTCGGACGCCGCCTGCTCCAGGCCTTTGCGCAGCGGCTCGGAGTCGTTGAGGATGGCAGTCTGCGCTTCACGCGCGGCCACCAGACCTTGCAGGTTGTCCAGAATCGCCTTGGCGCGCGTGCGCGTCTCCTCGTACTGCTTCAGCAGCGTCTGCAGGCGTTCCTTGAGCTGCGGGTCGCGGGCAGCGTTCAGGCGCAGTTCGGGGCTGCCGCTGATGAGAGCCTCGGTGATGAGCTTGAAGGAGTTCAAGTCCTTGCCGAGCAGGAAGACGGCCTCGGGGCTGACGCCCTCCTGCGTCAGGAACTCGTTGGCGCTCTTGCCGATACGCTGCGTCAGCATCACCAGCTGGCCGACCGCAGAGACCTCGCCCGCCGAGGCATTGATCTGCAGCGCTTGAGATGACACGGCCTCGGCGCTTTCCAGCAGGTCGCTGGACTGGCGGTTGATGGCGCGCAGCGCCTGGCCGACCTGCGTCAGGACCTTTTCCTGGGCCTGCACGACCTTGCCGTTCTTCTCGGCGCGCTCGACCAGGGGCTTGAGGGAATCCAGCGTCGGCTGCACGGCCGCCGGCGCGACTGCCAATTGACCTTCACCGGTGCGCAGGTTGTTGACGACGTCACCCAGCGTGCCGACCGACTCACGCAGTTCGGCAAAGGCGGCCTGGTTGCCGACCAGCGCGGCGGACACGGACTTGGCCATGCGCTGCGAATGCATCAGCGCCTGGCCGGTGGCACGCACCTGCGCCGCACTGCGGTTGGAGCTGTTCACCACCATGAACACCGACAACGCGGTGCCGACGATGCCGAGCGCCACGAGGGCGGTCAGCGCGCGCTGGCGGTGACGGCCAAAGAGCTGGCCGATCTTCTCGGC
>SEEY01000542.1 GCA_004211235.1 Rubrivivax sp. | reverse complement strand
CACCGGCCGCGGGCATCGACCAACGACGCCCCAAACGCCACCGCGAACGACGACGCCGCGCGACGCTACCCGACGGTGAGGAGCCAGCGGCGGCCTCCGAGGCGCGCCGGTGGTCCTCAAGAACGCGCTGCTCCAGCAGCGAGGATGCCTGCACCTGATCGACGGCCGTCGTTCGCGCAAGGTCCAGCAAACCCGTCAGCGGCTGCAGCAACGCAAGCTCGGCGCGGCACGCCTGGCAGGTACGCAGATGCGCCTCCACGCCCCGATGCTCCTCGAGGTCCAGATTCCCCAGAACGAACGAGCCCAAACTGACGCGCAACTCCTCGTGACTGCTCATGGCGTGACCTCCAGTTCCTCGAGCGCTAGGCGCAGGTTCTTCATCGCAAAGAACGTCCGGCTCTTGACCGTTCCCGGCGGGATCCCGAGCGTCTCCGCGATCTCGGCAACGGTCAAGCCACCGAGGTGCCCCAAGTGCAGGACCTCGCGGTGCTCGGCCGTCAGCCGCGCCATGGCGTCCGCGACCTGCCACCGCAAGAGGGTTCGCTCGATCGGTTCGTCGATCCCCACCAGCGCATCGTCCTGGCCATACCGTGCGGCCGGAGGCCGCCGGCTCCGACGTCGCTCAGCATCGACGATCGCGTTGCGCAGGATCCCGTAGATCCAGGTCCGCACGCTCGCCCGCGAAGCGTCGTACGACGCGGCGTTCCGCCAGACCCGGGTGAAGACATCTTGAACGACCTCCTCTGCCAGGGCCCGATCGCCAAGGCGATGACACGCAAACCCGAACAACTCCCGCTGATACCCGCGGTAGAGCTGTCGCGCCGCCGACTCTGCGCGACCGGTCTCCAGGTCCAGCAGCAGGTGCTCATCGGAACGCATCAGGGGTCCTACGCCCACAGGACGGCAACGGTTCAGCCCCGCAGACGCGTATATCGACACCGCGGACCTAAATGCCACCCCCACCCCTCACTGAGTCGGCATAGGGTTACTGCGCTGGTCAGGCGGTGCCGTAGCGGAACGTGACCCGCGCTTTGCCCTTGGTGCAGGTGTAGTTGGTGTCGCCGTGGGGTGCATCGGTCGGCTTGCACGAGAAGCCGCCGGACTTGAAGGCCGCGCGCCCCAGGCCTTCGGCGGCCTTGGCGATGGCGGACGCCTCGTCGCAGGTGACGCCGGTGGCGATGATGTCCATCGCCTCGTGCGCAGGGACGTTGACCTTTGGACAGCTGCGCTGGCCCTCCGCCTGTGTCGTGGCTGAGCCGGTTGCGGCTGATGCCTGGCTCGCGGCGGCTGGAGTTGGCGTCGCTCCGGTTGCTGGCGATGGGTCGTCGCCGCACGACGCAAGCAGGACGCAGGACGCCAGCGCGACGATCACCGCCAAGCGACGGGGCCTCGGGCTAGCGGCGGCGCTGGAATGAGAGGTCATCACGCGTAGTACGGGCGCCGACGCTGGCGTCATGCCACCGCGCGGGCGAGGCCCGAGCACGACCGGCCACGGGTGCGCCCGCCCGGCAGCAGAGCCGCGGTGCTTCACGGGCAACCGTGGGCTCATGCTGCGGCCGGCGCCTTGAGGAGCGTCCCGGTGCGCAGCGTGCCGTGCAGGGTGCGCGCGGCGGCGGTGGCCCACGCGGCGAGCAGCGCGATGAACAGTGCGACCGACAGGACCTTCAGCGCATCCAGGTCGGTGGCTGCGGCGAGCGTCGCGGTGCCGGTGACGAGGGTGCCGACAGGGAACGTGAAGCTCCACCAGGTCAGGCTGAACGGCAGGCCCTGTCGAGCCGCACGGACGACGAGCGCCGTTGCGATCACCAGCCACAGCAGCGCGAACCCGAGGACCGGGGCGCCGTAGACGACGCCGAGCGCGTCGAATCCTCGCGCGTAGGGTGCGGCGATGGCGTGCGGTGCGGCCTTGCCGAGCAGGCAGGCGGCGGTGATCGACTGGCCGAGCGGGCCGAGGACGATGAACAGGGTCGGCGTCATCGCGGCGGGGCCGCTCTTCTCGTAGGCCAGGCGCGCCCACACCAGGGTGATGGTGATCAGCGACGTGAGGAGGCTGAGGCCGAACATCGCGTAGCAGGCCAGCAGCATGAGTTCGCGCGCCTGGCCGGCAGGCAGGTGGGCGATCAGCCCAGCGCCGGTGGCGGCCGAGACCATCGGCGGCACGATCGGCATCAGCCAGGTCGCGAAGGTCGTGTCGACGGCGACCTCGTGACGCGTGAACAGCAGGTAGGGCACCAGCGCGCTGGTCAGCAGCCCGCCGATCGTGCCGACGGTCCACAGCGTGAAGGCGATCACGAGTGCGGCGGGCATGCCGATCAGGTGGTGGCCGACCAGCAGAGCGCCGGCGCCGACGGTGAGTAGCGCCATCGCGGGCGCGCCGTAGAACGGCGCCATCGCGGGGTCGCTCACGTGGCCGCGGGCAACGGCTGGGTGCCGGCGCCAGTGCGCAGCCGTCAGCGTGAGCAACACGAGGAGCCAGACCGCGGCGATCACCCACACACCGTCGGCAAAGGTGATCAGTGCGGGCGCGTGGACGGGGAGCAGCGCGGCGGCGTTGGCGATGATGCCGGTGCCCATCACCGAGGCGAACCAGTTCGGCCCGAGGTTCGCGATCAGGCCGTCGCTGCGGGCGGCCGGCTCGGCGGCGACGCCCGGCGCAATGCGCGCGGCGCGGATCCTCGGACGGGGTGCGGTGCGAAGTGGTTGCGTTGCGGCCATACCTCTACCTTCCTGCCGACCGCGCCCGCACTCCAGTCGCATCAGGCGCCAGATGATTCCTGAACGGAATACCTGTGTGCGACGATGCCACGCGATGCGTGAACGGCACCCGACGGCGATCGACGGCGACCCCGTCGCCGGAAGTGAGCTCGCAGCGCTCGTCGCCTGCGTCGAGGCCGGCAGCATCCACGGCGCAGCCGACCGGCTCAACCTCACCCAGTCGGCGGTCACCAAACGCCTACAGCGGCTCGAGGCTCGGCTCGGCGTCCAGCTTCTCGTCCGCTCGGCACATGGCGTCTCGCTCACTCCGGCAGGAACGCTCGTTCACCCACGAGCGGAGGCGGCGCTCGCCGCGCTCGCGGGCATCCCCGAGGCCGTGGCGCAACACGTCGGGTCTGCGGCGAACCTGCTGGAGCTCGCGGCGAGCCACACCATCGGTGATGCACTCCTGAGCGGGTGGCTGCTCGCCTTCGGGCGCGACCATCCGCAGGTGCGCCCGACGATCGAGGTCATCAACTCCCCCGGCGTGCTGGAGGCACTGCGCGGCGGTCGCGCCGCCATCGGCTTCGTCGAGGGCGACGACCCGGCCGACGACATGAACCGGCTGCCGGTCGCCCGCGATGAGAT
>SEEY01000541.1 GCA_004211235.1 Rubrivivax sp. | reverse complement strand
TCGACCGGGGCCGGGGCAGGCGCCGGCTTGGGCGCCGCGGCGCGAAGCAGCCCCTTGGCCTGCAGCAGCTTCTTCACGATCTTGGCGGGCACCCAGGTCACCAGCGCGTGCGTGGTGGGGTGCTCGATGGTGACGAAGCCCTTCTGAGCAGCGCCGAAGATGTCGAACAGCTGGCGCTTGTCGCTGGTCAGGTCGCTGCAGGGTTCGCTGGCCACGTAGTGGCCACTGTCGAGCTTCACCTCGCCGCTGAGCAGCTTGGTGGCGTCCTTGCCCTGCACCAGGCGGTGGCCGGCGTCGCGGCATTGCTGCAGCAGGCGCTGGTGGGCCTCTTCGCTCTTGGCGGCAAAGCACCGGCTGTCCTGGCACAGGTCGCCGGTCTTGACGTCGTCGAACAGGTCCGGCTTGCTGCCGCTGCGCTTCGGGCAGGCGGTGCAGGTGGTGGCCACCTTGTAGTCGATGGCGTGAATGTTGAAAGGCGCGCGCGCCAGGTCGAGCATGAACTCCTTGCGCAGGTAGTCGGCCGCGGCGCGGAAGGTGAACGGCTCGCCGTTGAAGCCGGTGAGGATGCGTGCGGTGGCCTCGCGCTGCTGGTCGACGTTGGGCATGCGGGCGATGAGCCCGGCGACGCTGGCGTTGATCACGTCGTCGAGGAACGCGGCGCGCGCTTCGTCGCACAGGCGCAGCAGCTCCAGGCGCAGCGCCACCCAGCGCGGGCTCTTGCCCAGCTTGAGTCCCATGTCCTCGGTGTTGAGCGGCTTGCCGGCCTTGTGGCTGCACGTCATCAGGTCGTGGATGCCGCCGGCCTCCTCGAGCGGGTGCAGGTCGTCGCGCTCGATGTTCTCGACGAGCTGGATCTCCAGCACCTCGAGGTCGTTCAGGTCTTTCACCAGCGCGGGCAGGTCGGCGGCCTCGGCCAGCTGGCTCGCGCGCCAGCGGCGCTCGCCGGCCACCAGCTCCAGCGGCGGCATGCCGTTGCCCTCGGCGAACTCCGGGTTCGGCCTGGCGGTGACCGGCTGCAGCACGTCGTGCCGCTTGATGGACTCGGCCAGCTCGGAGAGCTTGGTGGGGTTGAAGCGCTTGCGCGGGTTGGTGGGGCTGGGCTTGAAGAGGGCGAGCGCGAAGCGCTGGACCTGATCGGAGACGAGGGGGCTCATGAGGTCGCTTTCTGAGCGTTGGTGGAGGGGCGTGCCGCTCAAGCGCGGCGGGTGATGGCGGCGACCCAGGCGCACGGCTCGGCGTCGGCGTAGTGGCCGGCGCCGAGGTCCGTGAACAGGCGGCTCGTGATGGGGGCGCGCGCAGCTGCGGTCGGCAGCGGCTGCGCGGGGACGGCCGGAGCGCTGGAGGTGGCCACGGGCAGCCCCTGGCGCTCTCGGCGCGCGACCGCCCGGCGGCTTCTGGATGCGCGCTGCGCTGCGCCGCATGCAGCGGCGTGAGCCCTGGCGTCTGCCGCGTGCTCATACCAGCGCGTGGCGCCGCGTGGGCCGGCTGAGTGCAGGTGGCCACGGCTGGCCAGGCTGTCCATCGCGCTGCCGACGTGCAGGCCCGGCAATGCCGCCAGTGCCTCACGGCGCGACATGCCTGCCTTGCCCGCGGCTTGAACGGCCGCGAGGACCTGCTGCATGGCGCTGGGGCCGTTCTGCACCGTCTTGCCGCCGCTGAGGGCGCTGCGCATGGCCGGCGTCTTGTGGGCGCGGTTCTCGTAGGCGATGTGCGCCACTTGTTGGGCACTGAGGCCGAATGCTTCGGCGAGCGCCCTGTTGCCCTCGTGAGGGTAGCGAGCCAGTAGCTCTGCCTGGCGCTCGGGGGAGAGAAGGCGTTGAGCCATGGCTTGCGTCCTCGGGCTCTGAGCGTCAGCCGGCGAACGTGGCGACGCGGCGGTCCAGCACGTCGACGAGCGCCTGCATGGCGCCCTCCTGCTCGACGAGCAGCTGCAGCGACTGCAGGGGCAGGGCCTCGCAGGTCGGCGTCTTGAGGAAGGCACGCAGCTTGTCCAGTTCGTCGGCGCGGCCGGCGCGTTCCAGGCGCACGCGGTCGCGGTAGTCGGCGGGCGCGGCCGCCTGCTTTTCCTTCAACGCGTAGCCCATCAGCGGCCACAGCTCGTTGGTGGCGTTGTCGATCGCGACGCTCTCGCCGATTTCCGCCTTGTCGTTCGCCGGCGAGACGGAGACCGAGGGGCGGCCGGTGACGGCAAAGCCGTTGCGTGCGGTCAGGATGGCCCAGCGCAGGACCTGGCCGCTCTTGGAGACGTGCTTGACGATCTCGGTGTCGACGATGTTGGCCTGCAGCTCGTCGAGCGTGACACGCGGTGCAGTGAGGCCAAGCGCCTGGCTGGTGGATTCGACTTGTTGGTCGTTCATGGGGTGGGATGGATGTGAGGCCGAGGGACGGGCCGGCCTCGTTGCCCGGTCAGTCGTCGCGGTCGCCAGCGGCGCGGCGCTTCATGTCGACACCGTCGTCGTCGCGCCGGCGATGCGGATAGGTGGGCCCGGCAGCGCGCGGCGGTGCAGCGCGAGCCGGCCGCGGGTTGGTGATGGGGCCGGCCACTTCAGCCTCGGTGGTCACCAGCTGGTGCCCGTTGGCCAGGCGGTGAGCGCTGCCGCTCACCAAGCCGTAGAGGCGCGCGGCGTGCGACAGCTCGGCCAGCGAGTGCACGGGCCACTCGGCCTTGTGCATACGCGCGAAGGCGTCCTCGAAATGCTGGAGGCTGGGCTCGATGGGGTGTGGCATGTGGGCTCCTCAGCGTTCGCGGCAGTAGCCCCACGCGGCCAGTTGCCGGTCAGCCGCCGACAGGGCCTCGGAAGACAAGGCCTCAGCGGAGCCCACGCCGATGCGGCCGCCGCCTGGCTTTTCCAGCGTGGCGAGCAGCTCGCGCTGCAGTTCGCCTATGGCCCATGCGGTGGCAAGCGCTGCCACGTCTCGGCAGCTGGTGCCTTTACCTTTGAAGCCATGCACCGTCACGCCGCTTGGCGTGACGACGACGGTGCCGAGCGCAACGAGTTCGGCGGGTTTTGCATCAAGCATGTGAGCCTCCGTTCAAGAGATGGCGGGGTCGCACAGGCGCAGCGCGTCGGGCCCGCAGCCACCGCCCCACGAGCGCGCAACGGCGACGGGCAGGGGCGAGCGCAGGTCGAGCACGAGCGGGTGCGTGCAAACGCGCTCGATGCCTTGCTCGGCTCCGTGCGTGCAGCGGTAGCAGGCGGCGAAGGCGTGTGGCGAGCCGTCGGCGAGAAGCCAGGCGATCGGCGGGCGATGCTTGCCAGCGGGCAGGTCGAGGGCGGTGAGTTGGGCGGCGTTCACGACGCGCTCCACCGAACGCAGAAACCTTCGAAGGTCTCCACCTGGTA
>SEEY01000540.1 GCA_004211235.1 Rubrivivax sp. | reverse complement strand
GCTGCTGACCTTCTTCTACCGCCAGATGCCCGAGCTCTGCGAGCGCGGCCACATCTACATCGCCCAGCCGCCGCTGTACAAGGTCAAGGTCGGCAAGCATGAGCAGTACCTGAAGGACGCGCCCGAGCTCGACAGCTTCCTGCTCAAGGTCGCGCTGCAGGATGCGTCACTTGATACCGGCACCGGTGACACGCTCAAGGGCGACACGCTGGACACGCTGGCCCGCAAATACGTTGCAGCGCAGGCCGTCATCGGTCGCCTGTCCAACTGGATGGACATCGAGGCGCTGCACATCCTCGCCAACGGCCTGGCGCTCAAGCTCGACACCCAGGAAGAGGCCGAAGCCAGCGCCGCCAGCCTGAAGGGCCTGCTGCACGACGCGCTGGTGACGGTGGAGACCGACCCGCGCACCGACAAGTTCTTCCTGAAGATCGCCCGCACCCACCACGGCAATGTGCGCGCCAGCGTCATCCACGCCGACTTCGTGCACGGTGCCGACTACGCCGTGCTGGCCGACGCGGGCCTGAGCTTCCAGGGGCTGATCCAGGCGGGAGCCGTCGTCCGCAAGGGCGAGGGCGAGAAGGCCAAGGAAAGCAAGGTCGAGGATTTCCGCGCCGCGATGGCCTGGCTGATGGCCCAGGCCGAAAACGCCGTCGGCCGCCAGCGCTACAAGGGCCTGGGTGAGATGAACCCCGAGCAGCTCTGGGAAACCACGATGGACCCGACCGTGCGCCGCCTGCTGCGCGTGCAGATCGACGACGCCATCGAGGCGGACAAGGTCTTCACGATGCTGATGGGCGACGAGGTCGAGCCGCGACGCGACTTCATTGAGACGAATGCGTTGAGGGCGGGAAATATCGACGTTTGAAGAACGATCGACGGCGTAGGGCGCCAGATGAGTCGTCGGGCGCCAGAGTCGTCGGGACTCGCGTCATCGTCCGCGACGCTCTTCATTCGTTGGCGTGAGTGAATACGAGCCAGATCGAGCTCACGCCTAAAATGGCAGCCCCCTGCCGCAATTGCAGCCCCTACAAGGCCATTTCTGTGCCCGAGCCGACCCTGGTTACTTCTGCCGATTCCACAGCGCAAGCCACGCCTGAACTTGAACAAGAGTTGGCGGTTCTTTTTGTCCAGGCTTTGAATCTGGAAGTTCAGCCTGCCGACATCGACCCGAGCGAGCCGCTGTATGGCGATGGGTTGGGTCTCGATTCGATCGACATTTTGGAAGTCGCCCTCGAGGTGTCGCACCGCTACGGTTTCCAGTTGCGGTCCGACGACGAGAACAACCACCAGATCTTCAGCTCGCTGCGTAGCCTGGCGGCCCACGTGGCCCAGCACCGCACCAAGTAGGCCCATGCCTCGCTGGCGACTGCTGGCTGCCGCAGCCGCCTTCACGGCCTACGCGCTGTTGAGCTGGTCTGTGATGACCTGGCTGCCCGACAGCCCCTGGTCCGTGGCGATGCTGCTCGGTCCCGTGATCGTGCCGCTGCTGGTGGCGGGCGTCGTCAAGGGTCACCGTCTGGCCTTGGCCGGCGCGCTGGTGGCGATGGCCATGCTGGCCGCCTTGCTCTACACCGGCAACACCGCCGTGAACGGGCTGTATGTGCTGCAACACGCCGGCCTTCATGCGCTGCTGGGCTGGGGTTTTGCGGTCACGCTGCGTCCGGGCGCAACGCCGTTGATCACCATGCTGGCCGAGCGCATCCACAGCGAGTTCACGCCCGCCATGCGCGCCTATACGCGCTGGCTCACCGGGCTGTGGGTGCTGTACTTCGTGGCCATGATCGGCATCTCCTTCGCCCTGTACCTGTTCGCTCCCTGGCCGTGGTGGTCGTTCTTCGCCAGCGTGCTCACGCCACTGGCGGCGGCGCTGTTCTTCGCGGTGGAGCACGTGCTGCGGTACCGGCGCCACCCTGAATTCGAACGCGTGAGCTTGGCCCAGGTCGTGCAAGCCTGGCGCGCGTCCGGGCGCTGAGCCACCGGGCTCCCTTATCGATTCTTGCCCCGACGATGTCTGCGACCCCCTTGCCCAACGCCCAACCCTTGCTCGCGACGCGGGACCTTGCCGCGCCCTTGGTGTGGCGGCGAGGCGCGCCGGTCAGCGCCGCGCGTTTTCTGGGCCAGGCCGAGGCCTTGGCGAGGTCCCTTCCCGCCGCGGGCCAGCCCATCAACCTGTGCCAGGACCGCTACCTGTTCGCGCTGGGCCTGGCGGCGGCGCTGATCCGCGGGCAGACCAGCCTGATGCCTCCCAACGCGCTGCCGGAAACGATGGCGCGCCTGGCTGCCGACGCGCCCGCTGGCCACGGCCCGACCTACGCCATGGTGGACGACGCCACGCTGGACGTGGGCGGCCTTCAACGCTTGCTGGTGCAGCCGGACGAGACCGCCACCGACGCGACGCAGGTGCCCGACATTCCGGCCGATCTGGAAGCGGTGCGTCTGCTCACCAGCGGCAGCACCGGCACACCGCAGCCGCATGGCAAACGCTGGGGCGCGCTGGTGTTGAACATCGCGGCCGAAGCCGCACGCCTGGCGGAGCTGACCGGACGTGACTCCTTGGCCGGGCTGACGCTGGTGGGCACCGTCCCGCCGCAGCACAGCTACGGTTTCGAGTCGACCGTGCTTCTCGCCCTGCTGGGCGGCGCGTGCTTTGACGCCGGCCGGCCCTTCTATCCAGCCGACATCGCCACATCGCTGGCCGATGTACCGGCCCCGCGCGCGCTGGTCACCACGCCGTTTCACCTCAAGACGCTGCTGCTCGCCGAGGTGCCGTTGCCGCCGGTGGCCTTGCTGCTGTCGGCCACCGCACCGTTGTCGCCGCAGCTGGCCCAACGGGCGGAGAGCGCCACCGGGGGGGCACTGGTGGAGATCTACGGCTGCACCGAAGCCGGCCAGGTGGCCACGCGGCGCACCACGGCCGGCGAGACCTGGCATGCGCTGGCGGGCCTCAGGGTGTGGCGCGAAGAAGCCGGCGGCGAGGAGCGGTTCTGCGTGCAGGGCGGCCATGTGCTCGAGCCGACGCCCCTGGCCGACCTGCTGGCATTGACGGATGAAACGCACTTCCGCCTGCTCGGGCGCGCCAATGACCTGATCCATGTGGCCGGCAAGCGCAGTTCCCTGGCGCTGAGCAGGGGCGCCACCACGAAGGCGACGGGCCGCGCGACACCGTCGGCCTGCTCGTCGGGCATCCAGAATGCGCCGTCCTCCACGCCGTCGACGCGGTTGAGGTGGAAGTCCATGTGCGCCAGGGAACTGCGCTTGCCGGCCACATGGATCAGGTCATTGGCGCGCCCGAGCAGGCGGAAGTGCGTTTCATCCGTCAATGCCAGCAGGTCGGCCAGGGG
>SEEY01000539.1 GCA_004211235.1 Rubrivivax sp. | reverse complement strand
CGCTCAAGGAGGCCGAAATGATGGCCGACTGCAAAATATCGCGGGTTTACACGGGGATCACCGGCAGCCATATCCGCGGCCAGAACTCCACCGGCATGGTGATCGTGCGTGACAAGGAGGTCACACCGGTCGACGTGACGCGCGTGGTTGAAACCGCCAAGGCCATCAATATTCCCAACGATCAGCGCCTTTTGCTCGTCGAGCCGCAGGAATTCGTCATCGACGGTCATGAGGTGAAGGAACCCATCGGCATGAGCGGCGGCCGGCTGGAAGTCAAGGTCCATATCGTGACCGGCGCGCAAAGTGCGGCGGAAAACATCGTCAAATGCGTGCGCCGCTGCGGTCTCGAGGTCGATCAGCTGGTTTTGAACCCGAGCGCCTCCAGTCATGCGGCGCTGACGGCCGACGAGCGCGACCTGGGCGTGGCGCTGGTGGATATCGGCGCGGGCACGACCGACGTCGCCATATTCACCGGCGGCTCCATTCGCCATACCGCCGTCATTCCCATTGCGGGCGACCTGATCACGAGCGATATCGCGATGGCCCTGCGCACGCCGACCAAGGATGCCGAGGAAATCAAGGTCGAGTATGGCGTGGCCAAACAGCTCCTGGCCGACCCGTCAGATCAGGTGGAAGTGCCCGGTCTCGGCGACCGCAGTCCCCGCATGCTGTCCAAGCAGGCACTGGCCGGCGTCATCGAGCCGCGTGTGGAGGAAATCTTTTCCCTCGTGCACCAGGTCATCCGCGAGAGCGGGTATGAGGAACTGCTGTCGTCCGGGATTGTCCTGACCGGCGGTTCGGCCGTCATGCCGGGCATGGTGGAACTCGCCGAGGATATTTTCCTGAAACCCGTCCGGCGCGGCCTGCCGACCTATTCCGGAGCGCTTTACGACATGGTTGCCAACCCCCGTTCCGCGACCGTCATGGGGCTGCTCGAAGAAGCCCGGCTGTCGCGCAGCCGGGGTTTCAAGGCGGCGCAGCAGGCCGGCTCGGTGCAAACCCTGCTCGGCCGCATCAAGGATTGGTTCATGGGGAATTTTTGACCCCCTAAAAACCACGTTTCGGTACCTGCTGCCACGAAAATTTTGTTTCAGCAACTAGTCATCCATTCAGTGCCGCGGCACAATTGCATCAGTTAGGAGGTTTCATATGCCCATCGAGATGATCGAAGAGTTTGACCAAGGCACCCAAATCAAGGTGATCGGGGTCGGTGGTGGTGGCGGCAACGCCGTCGACCACATGATCGCCCAGGGCGTTCAAGGCGTTGAATTCATCTGCGCCAATACCGATGCGCAGGCATTGAACCGCTCCCGTGCGGATCAATTGCTGCAACTCGGCACCTCCGGCCTCGGCGCCGGCGCCAAACCCGAAATGGGCAAGGCCGCCGCCGAGGAAGCCGAAAACCGCATTCGCGAATCCATCGCGGGCGCCAATATGCTGTTCATCACCGCCGGCATGGGCGGTGGTACCGGCACGGGCGCGGCGCCGGTGATTGCCCGCGTCGCCAAGGAAATGGGCATCCTGACCGTCGGCGTGGTCACCAAACCCTTCGAATTCGAAGGCGGCCGGCGTGCCAAGGCGGCCGACGCCGGCCTGGCCGAACTCGAAGCCAATGTCGACTCGCTGATCGTCGTCCTGAACGACAAGCTGCTCGACGTGCTCGGTGACGACGTCACGCAGGATCAGGCCTTCGCGCATGCCAATGACGTGCTGAAGAACGCCGTTGGCGGCATTTCCGACATCATTCACATTCCCGGCCTGGTCAACGTCGACTTTGAAGACGTCAAGACGGTGATGAGCGAACCGGGCAAGGCCATGATGGGCACCGCCCAGGCCGGCGGCCCGGACCGCGCCACCAAGGCCGCTGAAGCCGCCGTTGCCTGCCCGCTGCTGGAAGGTATCGACCTCTCCGGCGCGCGTGGCGTGCTGGTGCTGATCGCCGCGAGCCGCGCCAACTTCAAGCTGAGCGAGTCGCGCAACGCGATGAACGCGATCAAGCGTTATGCGTCGGAAGAAGCGCACATCATCTATGGCACGGCCTACGACGAATCTCTGGGCGACCAGCTGCGCGTGACCGTCATCGCCACCGGCCTGACGGCAGCAGGCCGCGCCCGCCAGCAGGCACCGCTGCAGGTGGTGCAGACCCAGCAGGTCGTGCGCAACGGCACCGACGGTCTGGCCATGCCCGTGCTGACGCATGCCGTCGCCATGGGCCAGCCGGCCACGCCGACGGCAGCACAGGCCAATGTCGGTCTGGGCCTGGGCGACTTTGCGAACGCCAATGTGCCGAGCGTGTGGCGCCATGGTCGTTCGGGCAGCGCGGCCGCCAAGGTCGAGGCGCTGTCGTCCAACGGTATGGACGAGATCGAGATTCCGGCCTTCCTGCGCAAGCAGGCCGACTGAACTGACACGGTTCAACGAGAAGGGGCGGGCCGCCAGGCTCGCCCCTTTTGCCTTGTCAGGACACGTGCGCCACTGATGGCGCCGGCCGTGCGGGAGCGGTAAGGAGCGCCAGCAGGCCACCGCCGGCCAGGACGATGGCTAGCGCCTCCAGCCTTGCCGCCGGCAGGGTGGTGGCGGCCGTCGTCAGCAGTGCGGCCGCGGCCATCTGCAGAAAGCCGAGCAGCGCCGAGGCCTGGCCGGCTTGCGACGCGAACGGCGTCAGCGCCAGCGCCGTGCCGGTGGGCGACACCAGGCCCATGCCGAACAGGAAGAGGCAACTCGTGAGGGCAAACCCGGCCAGGCCGTGGCCGCCGATGAAGAACATGGCCAGTCCGCCCGCCACGCCCAGCGCGGCCCCGAGACGCAGCACCGTCGGCGCGCCCCAGCGTGCCGACCAGCGCGGCGCCGTGCGCCCGGCCGCGAAGACGATGAAGACGGTCGATGCGAAGAACAGCCCCACCTGCAGCGCGCTGAAACCGAACCTGCCCACCAGCACCAGCGGCGCCGCACCGAAGAAGGCGAACAGCGCGCCGAGGATGGCGGCCGTGGCCAGTGCCGGCCTGGCGAAACGCGGGTCGCCCAGCAGCGTGACATAGCCGCGTGCCAGCGCCTCGAGGGGCAGCAGGCGGCGCCGCTCGGCCGGCAGCGTCTCGCCGACGAGGCCCGGCCCGCCAGCAGCCAGGGCAGTGTGCCGGCCAGCGCGCACAGGCCGCTGCCGGCGACGAACACGGCCAGTCCGCCCAGCACGACCGGCCGCCGCCCGATGCGGTCCGACAGCGGCCCGACTATGAGCTGGGCGAGGGCGAACACCGCCAGGAAGAGCCCGAGCACGGACGCAGTCAGTGCGGCCTGGTCCACCTGCAGCGAGCCGGCGATGACGGGCAGCGAGGGCAGCAGGATGTTGGACGAGAGCGTGGCCAGCGCCGCCAGCGCGGCCAGTGTCAGCAGCCAGCGCAGCGGTACGGTGTTGGCGGTCACGGCTGCAGGCCCTCGGCGATGAAGGCGACGCTGCGGGCGATGACACCCGGGTCGTGCAGCAGGCGGCGGTGACCCAGCGCGGCGACGCGCTCCAGACGCGAGCCCGGCCAGGCGGCGTGCAGCGCCTCGGATGCAGCAAAGGGCACGGTGCGGTCCTCGGGGTCATGAAGAATGAGGCTGTGGTGGCCCAGGCCGTGCTGCAGCCGCTCCAGGTCCACGTAGGCGATGCGGGTGCCGATGAAGCCCTCGACCCAGCCGGCGAAGGCGGCTGCATCCGCCGGCCCGAGTCCGTGCGCCTTGGCCAGCCCCTTGACCATCGGCGTCAGCGACGACGGCCCGGCCAGGTGCACGCTGCGCCTGACGCGCCAGCCGTGCGCGAACGCAAGCAGCGCGGCGGCGGACCCCATCGAATGGCTGATGACGGCATGCACCTCGGTGCCGATGTCGGCCACCACGGCTCGCAGCGCTCGGCCGGCGTGCACGACGCTCGCCGCGTGGCCGGTCGAGTCGCCGTGTGCCGGCAGGTCGAACAGCGTCACCGAGAACCCGGCATCCAACAGTGCGCCTGCGAAGCCGAGCAGATGGGCGCCGCGACTGTTCCAGCCGTGCACGAGCACCACGCGCGGGCCGGCGCCCATCTGCTCGGCTTCGCAGGCGCACTGTTGGAT
>SEEY01000538.1 GCA_004211235.1 Rubrivivax sp. | reverse complement strand
ATCTGCTGCCCTACATCGAGGAAGAAAAGCGCCTGTTGATCGAAGGCGGCGGGGATGCCAAGCCCAAGGGCAAGATCGTCATCGCGACGGTCAAGGGCGACGTGCACGACATCGGCAAGAACATCGTCACGGTGGTCCTGCAGTGCAACAACTACGAGGTCGTGAACATGGGCGTCATGGTGCCCGCGCGCGACATCCTGCAGAAGGCCAAGGAGGAGGGCGCGGACATCATCGGCCTGTCCGGGCTGATCACGCCGAGCTTGGAGGAGATGCAGCACGTGGCCGCCGAGATGCAGCGCGACGAGTACTTCTCGTCACGCCACATGCCGCTGCTGATCGGCGGCGCGACGACCAGCCGCGTGCACACCGCCGTGAAGATCTCGCCGCACTACGACGGCCCGGTGGTCTACGTGCCCGACGCGTCCCGCGCCGTGGGCGTCTGCACCGAGCTGCTCAGCGATGACCGCGCCGCCGCCTACATCGCCGAGTTGAAGGCCGACATCGAGAAGACCCGCCAGCTGCATGCCAACAAGAAGCAGACGCCGCTGGTGACGCTTGCGCAGGCCCGCGCCAACAAGGCCGTGCTGGACCTGAGCCGCCTGCCGCCCGCGCCGAAGTTCACCGGCCGCCGCGTGCTGAAGAACCTCGACCTGGCTGAGCTGGCGAAGTACATCGACTGGGGCCCTTACTTCCAGACCTGGGACCTGGCCGGGCCATATCCCGCCATCCTGGACGACGAGATCGTCGGCGTCGAGGCGCGCAAGGTGTTCGCTGATGCGCAGGCGATGCTGAAGAAGATCATCGACGGCCGCTGGCTGCAGGCGCATGCGGTGTTCGGCCTGTATCCGGCGGCGCGCGTCAACGATGACGACATCGCCATCCGCAGCGAGCCGCCGATGACCTGGCACGGCCTGCGCATGCAGTCGGAGCGGCCCGTCGTCGATGGCGCCAAGCGCCCCAACCGCTGTCTGTCCGATTTCGTCGCAGAGCAGGGTGACCACATCGGCTTGTTCGCCGTGACGGCAGGCCTCGGCGTCGACAAGAAGGAAGCCGAGTTCCTCGCCACCCACGACGACTACTCGGCCATCATGCTCAAGGCCCTCGCCGACCGCTTGGCGGAGGCCGCGGCCGAATGGCTGCACGAACGCGTGCGCCGCGAGTTCTGGGGCTATGCCGCGGACGAGGCGCTGAGCAACCAGGATCTCATCGCCGAGAAGTACGCCGGCATCCGCCCCGCGCCCGGCTACCCGGCCTGCCCGGACCACCTGGCCAAGGCCGACCTGTTCCGCGTGCTGGCGCCGAACGAGATCGGCATGGGCCTGACCGACAGCATGGCCATGACGCCGGCTGCCAGCGTCAGCGGCTTCTACCTGGCCCACCCCGACGCGGCCTACTTCAACGTCGGCCGCATCGGCGACGACCAGCTCACCGACTGGGCCGGTCGCTGCGGTCTGAGCGAGACCGAGGCGCGCCGGGCGCTGGCGCCGCTGCTCGGCTGACCGCGCGCCGGCCAGGACAGTGCATCTGCTTACCTTGCCGCGCCGTGTTGCGGCGCTGTCCTACGCGGCGGGCGGCACGGCCTCGGCATGCTCGGCTCCCATAACCACAACGGAGCCGCCATGTCGACCCCCAGCATCAAATCCA
The DNA here is from genome assembly GCA_004211235.1 of Rubrivivax sp. The sequence goes on along the minus strand of SEEY01000538.1, from coordinate 1,701 downwards.
CCCAGGTCATTGCCGGCGTCGCCGTCGTGCTGGCGTTGCTCGGCGGCGCCTATGCCATCGGCCGCTCCAGCGGCCCCCAGGTTGACAACCCGCCGGTCGCGGCTGCCCTGACCGAGTCGGCTGCGCAGGCCGACCGCGACATGCCCGCCGCACGCGCCCCCGCACCCCAGCCCGCGCCGCGTCGCGATCCGGTGCAGGTGGCCCAGGGGCCGGTCAGGTCGGCCGAGCCGGTGCGCGAGCCGACCGCTGCCGAACGCCAGGAGCAGCGCCTCGCCCAGCTGTGCAACAGCTGCGCGGTGGTCACCAGCGTGCGCACCGAAACGCGTGAAGGCGAGGCCTCGGCCCTCGGCACGGTGGGCGGTGCGGTCATCGGTGGCCTGCTGGGCAACCAGGTTGGCGGCGGCACGGGCAAGAAGATCGCCACCGTCGGCGGCGCCGTCGCCGGCGGCTATGCCGGCCGGGAGATCGAGAAGCGCCAGAAGAGCAAGACCGTCTGGATCATCGAAGCCCGCGAACGCGACGGCCGCCTGCGCCAGTTTGAGCGCAGCAGCGACCCCGGCCTGCGCAGCGGCGACGAACTGCGCCTGACGGATGGCGGATTCGTGCGCAACTGAGGTCGGCGGGATCCGCCGGCGCTGACCGTGATGAATCAGCCCTGACCGGGCAGCCCACGCCGCATCTGGATGGCCTCGGCGACGTGGGCCGTGGCGATATCGGTGGAGCCGGCCAGGTCGGCCACCGTGCGCGCCACGCGCAGCACGCGGTGGAAGCTGCGCGCGGACCAGCCGAGCTTCTCGGCCGAGCGTTCCAGCAGTGCCTTGGCGGCCGGTTCGAGCACGGCGTGGGCGGCCAGGTCTTGCGCCTGCAGCAGCGCGTTGGCCACGCCCTGCCGCGCGACAGCCCGTTGCCGTGCCGCGGCCACGCGTTGCGCCACGACGGCGCTGGGCTCGCCCGGCGCCATGTCCTGAAGCTCGCGCGGCGCGATGACGGTGACTTCCAGCACGAGATCAAGGCGGTCCAGGAAGGGCCCGCTGAGCCGGCCCTGGTAGCGGGCGATCTGGTCCGGCGAGCAGCGGCAGGCCTTGAGCGGATTGCCGAGGTGGCCGCAGGGGCAAGGATTCATGGCCGCGATCAACTGGAAGCGCGCCGGGAACTCGGCCTGGCGGGCCGCGCGTGAAATCAGGATGCGGCCGGTCTCCAGCGGCTCGCGCAGCGCTTCGAGGGCGGCGCGGGGGAACTCGGGCAGCTCGTCGAGGAAGAGCACGCCATGCTGGGCGAGCGAGATCTCGCCCGGCCGTGGCGGCGAGCCGCCACCGACCAGCGCCACGCTCGATGCCGAATGATGCGGCGAACGGAAGGGCCGTTGACCCCAGCGGGCGACGTCGAACTGCCCCGCCAGGCTCAGCACGGCAGCTGACTCCAGCGCGGCTTCGTCATCCAGAGCCGGCAGCAGGCCCGGCAGTCGCTGCGCGAGCATGGACTTGCCCGTGCCCGGCGGGCCGACCATCAGCAGGCTGTGCGAACCCGCGGCTGCAATCTCCAGGGCACGCTTGGGCCCGGCCTGGCCCTTGATGTCTGCCAGGTCCGGCAGGCCGCGCTGCACCTCGCGCGGCAGGGCAGTGGCGCGGGGTAGGGCGTCGGCGCCAGGTTGCAGCGCGGCGACGACGTCGAGCAGGTGCCGGGCCTGGCGCACCGCCAGGC
>SEEY01000537.1 GCA_004211235.1 Rubrivivax sp. | reverse complement strand
GCCATAGCGCTGCATCAGCGAGCGGTCGCGGCGGATGGCGTCCTGCTGCGCGATGCGCTCTGCCGCGGCGCGGCGGTCGGCGGCTTCCTTGGCGGTGCGCTCTTCCGGGCTGAGGAAGGGCGGCAGCGTCGTGCGCTGGGAACCGTCCGGATTGAGCACGCGCTGCTCACGCGACGTGCATTCGGGGATCGGGCGGTCGCTGGTGAGCTTGCGTCCATCCGCGGTCGTGCAGGTGTAGATGCCCTTGCCCGGCATCGCGTCCTGGGCCCAGGCGGCGGGCGCGAGCATCAGTCCGGCGAGCAGCAGGCGGCGCATCGGCGGTTCAGACTCCGTAGCGCTGGCGGTAGGCCAGCACGGCCGGGCGGTGGGCGGCGAGGTCGGACGCACCGTCCAGATAGGCCAGCAGGTCGGCCAGGCCGGCAATGGCCACCACCGGCAGGCCGTAGCGCTGCTGCACCTGTTGCACGGCCGACTGCTCGCTGTCGACACCGCCTTCGGCCGCCTTTTCCTGGCGGTCCAGCGCGATGGCGACGCCGCAGGGTGTCGCCCCGGCGGCCTCGATCATCTGGATGGATTCGCGCACCGAAGTGCCGGCCGAGATCACGTCATCGATGATGAGCACGCGGCCCTTCACCGGCGCACCCACCAGCGTGCCGCCCTCGCCGTGGTCCTTGGCTTCCTTGCGGTTGTAGGCGAAGGGCAGGTTGTGGCCGCGCCGGGCCAGCTCCATCGACACGGCGGCCGCGAGCGTGATGCCCTTGTAGGCCGGGCCGAAGATCATGTCGAAGGCCAGGCCCGAGGCGATCAGGCGCTCGGCGTAGAAGCCCGCCAGCCTGCCGAGCTTCGCACCGTCGTCAAACAGGCCGGCATTGAAGAAGTAGGGGCTGAGCCGCCCTGCCTTGGTCTTGAACTCGCCGAAGCGCAACACGCCGGCCTCGACGGCAAAGGCGACAAAGGACTGGGCGAGGGCGTCGGCGGCTGTGCTGGACATTACGAAACGATTCTATGGGTCAAAAAAAGGGGCCCGACCCCTAGAACGGGCCGAGCCCTTGCTCGTTTACACGGACCGGGCGCCGGGCCCGGGGGCGGTCAGAACGATGCCTTGAACTGCACGCCGTAGCTGCGCGGCTCGTTGACGATGCCGGTGAGATTGTTGAAGTCGATGGCGGCGACGACCTGGCGATGGTTGGTGATGTTGCGCGAGAACGCGGCCACTTCGTATTTGCCGGCTGCCCAGCCGTAGCCGACGCGCAGGCCGCCTTCCAGTGCCGACTTGGCGCGGTACTCTGTGGCCTCGTAGAGGAACATGTTGTATTTGTCCTTGTACGCCCAGTCGGTCAGCACGGTCAGCTCGCCGCCGGCCAGCTCGGTGCTGTACTTCAAGGTCCAGTTCCACACCAGTTTGGGCGCGCGGGGCAGGTCGTTGCCGTTGATGCTGACGGTGCCCGGGAACGGGCCGGCCGGGTCGAGCACCGTGCAGCCGCTGCCGCACGGCGCGACGAACAGGCCGGCGTCCTTGATCTGGGTGTCGTTGTACGAGAAGCCCAGCGTCGTGCGCCAGTCGCGCGCAATGATGGCCTGCGCGTCGATCTCGAAGCCCTGGCCCTCGGCCTTGGCGGCGTTCACCAGGCGGTTCTGGTTGACGGCACCGCTGCCGGCGGTCAGCTGCATGTCCTTGACGCGGTACTTGAACACCGTGCCGGTGATGCGGGCCGTGTTGTCGAGCAGATCGGCCTTGAAGCCGGCCTCGACGGACAGCACCTTCTCCGGGTTGGCCACGGAAATGGTGTCGCCGAACAGCACGCGGCCCTGGATGGACGGCGCACGGTAGCCGGTGGCAACGCGCGCAAACAGGCTGGTGGAGCTGCTCAGCGCGTAGTTGGCGCCGACGTCCCAGCTCCAGTTCGTCGACTTGGGATTGGCGAACAGCGGGCCGACGTTCGGGTTGCCGAAGGGGGTCTGCGTGCGTGCGGCGTCGAAGTCCTTCTTGTCGTCGGTGTAGCGCAGGCCGGCGGTGAGCTTCAGGGCCGGCGTGACGGCGTACTTCACGTTGCCGAACGCCGCCCAGGACTTGGCGTTCTGGTGCTGCACGGCATAGCCGTTCTGCGGGTCGCCGGGGGCGAAGCTGTCGAAGTTGAAGCTGTCCACCTGCAGCTTCTCATTGAAGTAGTAGAGGCCCAGGATCCACTGCATCGCGTCGGCGGTGTTGGACTGCACGCGGAATTCCTGCGTCGTCTGGCGCAGGTAGGGAATGCCGTCGGCAGTCTGCGCATCAAACGGGATGTTGGCATTCTGGCTGCCGTAGTTCGGGCCGGACGGTGGCGCGTAGGGCGCGCCGAAGCCGCCGTCGACGTCGCCGCGGCTGTAGAACTTGGCGCGGGCGTGCGACGTGATCGAGTACACCGACACACCGGTGAAGTCCCACCGCAGCCGGGCGCTGACCTCGCTGGACTTCAGCGTCTGGGAGTTGTAGCCGTCGGTGGGGTAGTAGGCGTCGTCGTAGCCGTCGACGAAGTCGTTCGTCCCCTTCTTGATGATGTTGGCGCGGAACGTGGTGGCCGTGCCCTTGAAGTCACGGGCCTGCACCTTGAAAAGACCCTCGAAGCCTCCGCTCTTGTACAGCGCCTGGACGCGCACGGCCTTGTCGTTGTAACCCTCCAGGTCGGCCGTTGCGCCGGGGATGGGGTTGTGCACGCGGTCATCCTGGCGCTGCACGATGCCGGCCACGCGCAGTTGCAGGTCGTTGTTGACCGGCACGTTGACTGCCGTCTCCAGATTCAGCGAGTTCCAGCGGCCGAAACCAAGATTGGCGTACCCCTCCAGCCGCTTGGTCGGGCGGGCGGAGTCGAACTTCATGACGCCGGCCGGCGAGTTGCGACCGAACAGCGTGCCCTGCGGGCCGCGCAGCAACTCCACCTGCGCCATGTCGAAGACCGGGAAGCCCTTGAGCGCAATGCTTTCCTGCACGACATCGTCATAGACCAGGCCCACCGGCTGGGAGGCGTTCATGTCGAAGTCGGTGTTGCCGAAGCCGCGCACATAGAAGCGCGGGAAGGTACGGCCGTAGTCGGACTCGATGTTCAGGCTCGGCACCTTGCCGGACAGGGCGCGAATGTCCTGGCCGCTGGCGTTGTAGGTGTCCAGTTCCTCCGACTTGATGGCGGAGATGGACAGCGCGACGTCCTTGAGGTTCTCGGCGCGCCGGCTGCCGGTGACGATGACGGCCTGGAGCTGGTTCACGTCCTTCTTGGCCTCGGGCTCGGCGGCGGCCTGCGCGCCGAGAACCTCAAGGACGTCGCGCTGTCCATCTCCGCCATCAAGTCGGAGGAACTGGACACCTACAACGCCAG
>SEEY01000536.1 GCA_004211235.1 Rubrivivax sp. | reverse complement strand
CCAACTGCCACAGGTGCCCCCGCTGACGCTGGAGCAGCTGCCCCGCCCGACGATGCCGCCGGGCGAGCGCGGCAGTAGAGCTTGGCGGCAGCCACCTCGTCGCGCTTGACGCCATCGCCGTACTCCAGCGCCTTGGCCTCCTGGCGCCAGCGCTCCACCTGCGCCGGCACCACAGGGCCGCGCTCGCCCGGCGGCATCGTCGGGCGGGGCAGCTGCTCCAGCGTCAGCGGGGGCACCTGTGGCAGTTGGGCCATGGCCGAGGAACCGGCAAGAAACAGGGGCAGCAGCAGGCGTCGCAAGGGTCAGTCCGGAGGGGTCGGGCGAGGGCCGAAAGTCTAGACTGGCCGGAACAACGGCCTGCCGGGAGCACCCATGCCCACGCTTGACCCACGCATCGACAGCTACCTCGCCTCGGTACCGGAGTTCGCCGGCCCGATCCTCAGGCGCCTGCGCGAGGACGTGCACGCCGCCTGCCCCGGGGTCGTCGAGACGATCAAGTGGAGCCGGCCGCACTTCATGCTCGACGGCAAGCTGCTGTGTGGCATGTCGGCGTTCAAGGCGCACTGCACTTTCAGCTTCTGGGAACGCGAGGGTGCCGCCGAGGGCAAGGCGGGCGCGATGGGCGATCTCGGGCGCATCGAAACGATGGCCGACCTGCCAGGCCGCGCCGAGCTGCGCAAGCAGATCCAGGCCGCCGCCGCGCTGCTGCAGGCCGGCGCGCCACGCGCGCACAAGCCCGGCCGCGAACCGCGTCCGCAGCTGGAGATGCCGGACGACTTCGCCGCCGCGCTGGCCACGGTCAAGGCCGCGCAGCAGCAATACGACGCCTTCCCGCCCGGCAAGCAGCGCGACTATCTGGAGTGGGTGCTGGAAGCCCGGCGCGAGGACACGCGCGCCAAACGCATCGCGCAGGCCGTGGCGTGGCTGGCCGACGGCAAGTCGCGCAACTGGAAGTACGAAAGTTGCTGAGAATGCGAACGCCACCATTTCACTGACAGGAGCCCCGATGGCGACCGACTCCCCCGCCCAGCTGATCGACGCCAAGATCGCCGCCCTTGGCGACTGGCGCGCCGAGACGCTCGCCCAGCTGCGCCAGCTCATCCTCGCAGCCGACGACGGCGTTGTAGAGACATGGAAGTGGGACGTGCCGGTGTGGGAGTGCGCCGGCATCCTGTGCACCGGCGAGACCTACAAGGCCAAGGTCAAGCTGACGTTTCCGCACGGCGCGGCGCTGGCAGATCCCAAGGGCCTTTTCAACTCCAGCCTCGAAGGCAAGGTGCGGCGGGCGATCGACTTCGGTGTCGCCGATGCCGTTGACGCCAAAGCCTTCACGGCGCTGATCCGCGAGGCAGTGAAGTTCAATCGGGCCAAGGCGAAATAGCGGGGAAGCGCATTGCCGTTTTGGTGGCGCGAATTTCGGCCTGACCCCGGAAGCCGACGTTCGTCGTGCCCTAGCCGCCAGCGACAAGCTTGTCGAGGCCGGCATCCCAGGCGACGCATCCCACGCCCGCAACGATGAACGCAACACCCAGGCCTTTGATGTAGCGCCTATAGGCCTCTTCGGACAGCAATCGGATCGCGATGCTTGTCTTCATCCACACGCCCCGGCGGTAGAGGGCGGGTCGGCGCAGGTACAGCATTCCGCAACCGGCAAGCACCATTCCAACAAGCGTCAGTTGCATCGTTCATCTCCCTCGGGCTGCACGGTCGGGTGCTAGTCGAGCGACTGAGCAGCCCCTGGCGGCATGCCGGCCTTCGCAACGATGATCGCAGCATGACTGTCCCCGACGATGTCGACACCCCGCGCCCCGGCTGGCTCGGCCCCTGGCTGAAAGGCTTCCCCGCGCGGCAATCACCCCTGCCGCTGCCTGACGTGGCGCAACGCGGCTGGACGCTCGCCGACCTGGCCGAGTTGCTCGACCTGCGGCGGCGGCACGCGGGCGTGGAGCTGGCCTTCTTCGTCGACTCGCAGGCGCAGCTCGACCTGATCGCCGCGCACTGGGCAAAGCTTGGCGCAGGCGAAGACCGCGTCGACGTGCTGCTTGAACTCGGCACCTCGCGCTGCGGCCTGCGCGAGCATGGCCCGGCGCTCGCGCTGGCCCGCGCGCTGCAGCATCACCCGGCGCTGCGGCTGCGCGGCATCGGCTTCTACGAGGGCCTGCAGGTCGTCGGCGAGACGGCGCCGGACCACGCGCTGATGCAGCACTGGCAGGCGCGCGTCGAGGCGCTGCTGGCGGACATCGAGGCCGAAGGGCTCATCGACGTACAGCCGCTGTGGCTCAGCGGCGGCGGCTCGGCGCTGTTCGACCTCGTCGCGCCGGTGCTCGCGGGCAGGCCAGGCCAGACGCGCCGGTTAGGCCTGCTTCGCTCGGGCTGCTACGTCTGCCACGACCACGCCCACTACGGTCGCTACATGCAGGTGATGGACGAGCGCATGCGCACGCCGCCGGGTGAACCCAGCCTGCAGCCGGCGCTGGAGGTGTGGACGCAGGTGCTGTCCTGCCCCGAACCCGGCCTGGCGCTGCTGAACGCCGGCCGGCGCGATGTGTCCTTCGACCAGGGCTGGCCGGGGCCGGTATGGCATCTGCACGGCGGTCAACGTGTGAAGGCACCGGCGGGCTGGCGCGTGACCGGCCTGAACGATCAGCATGCCTATCTGCGCTGGGACCCGGCCGAGTGCGACGGCCCGGCCGTTGGCGAGCGCGTGGCGCTCGGCCCGTCCCACCCCTGCACGACCTTCGACAAATGGGCGTGGATGGCGGTCGTCGACGACGACGATCGCGTCATCGACGCGATCACGACACATTTCGCCTGACGCCTGACACATGAAACGCCGCCACCTGCTGAGCCTGTCCGCTGCCGCCCTGATGCCCGCCACCGCCACGCCCTCTATCCCACCGCGCTTCCTGCACGTCGGCACCTATGCGCCGTCCGGCCAGGGCATCTACCGCTTCACCATCGCCGCCGACGGCACAATGGAGCCGCTGGGCGTCACGCTGAGCACCGGCAGCCCGAGCTGGCTGCTGGCCGACGCTGCGCGGCAGCGCGTCTACGCCGCCGAGGAAGGCGCCAACCATGTCGCCGTCTACAGGCACGATGGCGAAGGCACGCTGACGCTGCTGCAGCGCGAACCGAGCGGCGGCCACAGCCCCTGCCACCTGAGCCTGGGTGCCGGCCGGCTGTGGGCGGCGCACTATGCCGATGCGCGCTTTGCCGCGCTGGCCGTGCAGCCAGACGGCCGCCTCGCCCCTGCCCACAGCTGGCCCAGTTGCAGCGGCTCCATTGTGCCGTCGGCGGCGATGGTGAAGCGGTAGATGCCCTGGCCGGACGGCGCATAGGTGCCGACGTGCAG
>SEEY01000535.1 GCA_004211235.1 Rubrivivax sp. | reverse complement strand
CGAAATGCCGTGGGTGAAGGTGACGATGCCGGTGGCATCGATGGTCAGGCTGCCATTGATGCTGACGGCCTCGTTGAATGTGACGTTCTGCGCCGTCAGGATGGTCAGGCTGGACAGCAGGTCGGTGCTGCCGGCGCCGACATTGACCTCGGCATTGATCGTGATGTTGCGCGCGGCGCTCAGCGTCAGGTTGTCGACCGTCGCGCTGCTGTTGCCCGACAGCTTGTCGCCGTGGTTGAAGCTGCCGATGGAAATGCTGCCGTTGCCGGCCGTGGTGTCGGTCGTCTGAATCAGCAGGTTGCCGCTGACCTGCATGGAGTCGTTGGCGAAGCTGTAGTTGCCGCTTGGCACGATGATGGGATTGGTCACGCCGCCGCCCGGGAGCGTCACGGCGAGGGCATGCATCGTCGGCCCCGCGGGCCCGGCGGGCGCGGCGGCAGCGTAGGCATCGGCCAGCGCGTCGACGTGGCCGCCGCCGTCCGGCGACAGGGCCAGGTGCACGGCGCCCAGCACCGGGTCGGCCGACAGCAGCATGCGCGGTTCCAGGGCTTCCAGGCTCCAGGCCCGGTTGCTCGGCTTGACGGCCAGCGCAACCGCGGCCGGGGCCTCACGCCAGCGACGTGGCAACAGGGAACGGAGTTTCACGGGGTTTCCTTTTTGGATCGGCAAGCCGGGCCATCACAGGGCCAGGCTTTCCTCCCACAGATCGAAGGCAGTGTCGGCGACGGCCTGCAGCCCGCTGGCGGCCGGCTGCTGCGAGCCGCTGCCCAGCAGCCAGGCGCGCTCCAGGCTCTGGGCGAGGCCGAAGCTGGCGTCGGACAGCAGGTTCAGCGCGACACCATCGGTCGAGGTTGCCGCATCGGCCGCGGATGAGCCGGCGAGCGCAGCGAGGTAGACGCTGGCGGCGCTGTCCCGCGGCAGGTCGGCAGCGTCCGTCGTGGTCAACGCCGACATCGCGTGGCGGGCGGGGCCGTCCAGCAGCGAACCCTGGCGCAACTCGGACAGCGGGCGCAGCGCCTGCATCCACGCGGCCATGTGGGCCGTCATGTCGGCGGCCGTGCCGCCGGCGCCAGGCGCGATCGGCGCGGTGGAGCCGCGCAGCGGGCTGCCGTCGGCGACGACCTGCTGGTAGAGCACGCCGTTGTCGAGCAGGTTGAAGCGGGTGCGGCCGTCGGCGCCGGTGTCGCGCAGCATCAGGCCGCGGGCATCGTCGGCGTCGAGGCGGTCGACGGCGACGTCGATGGCGGCGGCCGTCGTCGAGCTGCCGGGCGTCAGCGCCGGGCCATGGCCGCGCAGCGACAGCCAGGCGGCGTGCACGTTGACGGCGTCGTCGTTGTCGGCGTCGACGATGTTGCCGGTCAGCGCCTGCAGCAGCACGCCGCCTGAACCAGCCGGACCCACGGTTTCGACGCTGCCGAGCGTGATGCCGGCGTCGGCGAGCGCGGTCACGTCGCCGCCGTTGGTGGAGATGCGCGAGCCCGGTGCCATCTGAAGCGCGCCGCGGCTGTCGATGCTGAAGTCGGCGCCGGCGCCGCTGAAGGCCACGCGGCCGCTGATGGCGACGTCGCCGCTGGCGCGCAGCGCGAGGTGATCCGTGAACTGCAGGTTGGCACTGCCGCCCGCCAGGCTGAAGCTGCCGCCGGTGATGTCCAGGCCGGTCGCGGCCAGCGCGCCGAGCGTGTCGGCGGACACCAGCACCTGGCCCGAGGTTTCCAGCTTGACGGCGCCGAAGCCGCGCAGGTTGGCCAACGTCGCGGCACTGAGCAGCAGGCCGTCGCCGCTCTCGGCCAGGCTGATGGCGCGGCCGGTGGCCGTGGGCTGGATCGTCAGCGCGCCGCCGGCAGACGTCAGCGGGCCGTTCAGCGTCAGTGCGTCCACGCCGAGCACGACATTGCCGTGGGCGACGCTGCTGGTGCCGAGCGTGAGGCTGGCGGCGCCGTCGATGACGAGATCGCCCTGGGCGATGACGACACCGTTCAGCACGACGCGCGTGGCGCCGACGATGTGCAGGCTGCCGCCGTCCAGCAGCAGGTCGCCGTGGAACTCGACGGTGCCGCTGGCATGCACCGTCAGGTCGCCGGTCAGGTGGACGCTGGAGGCGAAGCTGACGTCGGTCGCGCCGTCGATGGCCATGCCGGCCAGCGCCGTGTTGGCGCCCACGGCGCCGAGCACGGTGACGGCGCCGCCGTCGGCATGCAGCGTCAGCGTGTCCGGCGCGCCGCCGGCCTGGCCGTCCACCGCGCCGGTCAGCGTGATGCCGCCGGTGCTGCTGCCCTGGCCGGCATTGACGATGAGGTCGCCCTGCAGCGCCAGGTTGCTGTCGAGCACGACGTCGCCGGCCTGGTCGATGGTCTGCGCCGGCAGGCCGAGCACGGCGCCCGGGCCTTGCGCCTGCAGGCTGACCTGGCCGCTGCCATCCGCCTTCACGGCGACGCCGTTGGCCGGCGCGCTGCCGTCATTGAGCACGATGCCGCCGGCCAGCGTGCGCACGCCGATGCTGCCGTTGGCGGTGGTGATGAGGTCGCTCTGCGCGGCGTCGGTGACGCTGCTCGTCTGGCCGTTGCTGTCCACGCGGGTGACGCTGACGGTCACGTCGTCGACCGTGACGGCGTCGGCCTCCAGCAGCCAGATGCCGCCGCTGCCGGCGCGGGCCGAGACCGTGGCGACCTGGGTCTGCAGGCGGTCGGCGGCGTTGGCGGTGTTGAGACCGATGCCGTTGCCGGCAACCAGCCGCAGCGCCGGCGCGGTGATGTCGACGCGGTCCGCCGCGCCGCCGAGGATGCTGCCGCCGGCGATCAGCGACACGGCGGTGGCGCTGCTCAGCGCGCCGAGCTGGATGTCGCCACCGGCGGCCAGGCGCAACGCGGCGAGCGCATCGGCGCCGGCCGTGCTGGCGAAGACGATATGGCGCTGGGCCTGGGCCTCCAGGCTGGCGGCGCTGGACAGCTGGCCATTGACGATCAGGTCGCGGCCCGACGCGATGCTGGCCGGGCCGGCGGTGGTGCTGACGGCGCCACCGAGCGTCAGGTCGCCGCCGCTGGTGAGGCTGAGACCCGCGCCCGCACTCAGCGCGGCGCTGGTGGTCAGCGTGGTGCCGGCGCTGGCGAGCAGCAGGGTGTCGCTCTGCACGTCCGCCATGACGGCCATGGCGCCCGTGCTCTGCAGCAGGACGCTGCCGCCGTGGGCCGCGCCGCCGAGCGTGAGCTCCGCGCCGGACTGCAGGCTCAGGCCGCCCGTCGCCGTGATGGCTTGCTGGACGTTCAGGTTGCCGCTGACCTGCAGTGACAGCTCGCCGACGTGCAGGGCCGCGCCGGTCAGCATCAGGTCGCCCGTGTTGGCAAGACTGACTGTGCCG
>SEEY01000534.1 GCA_004211235.1 Rubrivivax sp. | reverse complement strand
GTCGTCGCGCGATTTGGGCGCAGGGGCAGCACGCTGCACCAGGCTGCGCACGTCCTGCGCCCGCGCCTTGCCCTGCGCGTCCCGGCCTTCGCGGTAGCTCAGCCGCTCGCCGACGAAGGGGCGCTGCGGCCGCAGGCCGAAGGCCTTGATATGGACGAAGAGCTTCGCGCCGCCGCCGTCGGGCGTGATGAAGCCATAGCCCTTGGCGTCGTCCCACTGGGTCAGCGTGCCCTTGTTCATGGCGCCTCCGCGAGATGGGCGCGCAGGGCAAGGCGCGGGCGCAGGACGTGCGCAGCCTGGTGCAGCGTGCTGCCCCTGCGCCCAAATCGCGCGACGACGGCCGTGTGCTGCTGCTGATCCCCGCCTTCGCCGGCTTCGTGCTGGCGGTACATCTGCGCTGGGGCATTCCCAACTGGTTCTGGGGCGCCTATTCCGCCATGAGCATGGCCACCTTCATCGTCTACGCGCTCGACAAGCGTGCGGCGGCGCGCGGCGACTGGCGGGTTGCCGAGAGCACGCCGCATCTGCTGTCGCTTGCCTGCGGCTGGCCGGGCGCGCTGCTGGCCCAGCAGACGCTGCGCCACAAGAGCGCGAAGGCGTCGTTCCGGCGCGTCTACTGGCTGACCGTGGCGGTCAACATTGCGGCCTTCGTCGCGGTGTTCACGCCGTTGCTGAAAAGCTGAACTCACCCAGACCATCGAAGCTGAGCGTGCCGCGGGCGTCCGTCGTGGGATGCAAGCCGCCCCAGGCACCCGTCGTCACGACGGTGCTCGCCGCCACCGGGCGGCCGTTGCGCGTCGCATGCGCGAGCCATGCCGGCAGCACGGCCGCCGGGTCGGCCAGTGAATGCCCGCCGCGGCGCACCACCTCGTCCTGCCCTGGCAGCGTCAGCCGCCATGCCAGCTGCGCCCAGTCGAGCGGGCGATAGGGCTGCCACTCGCCCAGCAGCAGGCCGGCATTGGACTGGTGATCGGCCATGCGCAGCAGGCCCGGCGCGTCCATGCCTTCGACCCAGCGGGAAGCGACGCACTCGACGGCGATGCACATCGCCTCCGGCGAGCCGTCGGCATTCACCCGCAGCGCGATCTCGGCCTCCACGCCGAGCAGCGCGTTGCCGACGAGCGGGTCGACCGGCGAATGGCTGAACGGCCCCTGGGCGCCGGCGCCACCGGACTTCCAGCGGTCAAGCGGCCAGCCCAGCGCGGCGGCGACGCCGTCCTGCACCGCATAAGCATCCGCCTCGTCGCGGACGCTGCCGGTCCAGTCGGCAGCGTTCAGCCGGCTGCCGTGGCGGTGGCAGTTGACCAGGGCCTGGATCAGGGCGTCGGTGGGGGCGGGGTGCATGAGCGGATCGGCAGTGGCGCAAGCGACAGTGTCGCTCGCACGCCGCCCTCAGGCGCCCGGATTGTTAGGAGGCCAGAGCCGCCGATTCCGGCTGCGGCACGGCCATGGCGATGGCGCCGGGGGCGCTGGCAGCAGCCTGTGCCGCGGCCAGCCCGCACGGCTTGCGCGCCGGCGTTCCCGCCGGCTCCGGCACGATCACGCCGTGGCCGACCGGCACGCCGAGCATGGGCAGGCCGTCGTCGGTCCAGTCGAAACGCTGGGCGCGCACGCTGCGCTGCGGCCAGCCGCCGCCGGAGCGGTCGATGGCGTGATAGACGATCCAGTCCTCGCTGCCGTCGGGCGACTTGACGAAGCTGTTGTGGCCGGGGCCGAAGACGAAGCCATCGGGCCGGGCCGCGAACACAGGCGTCGGGCTCTTGTGCCAGGCGGATGCCGACAGGATGTCGCCGCCGGTGTAGTGCAGCAGGCCCAGGGCGTAGTGGTCCGTCCAGCTGGCGCTGGCCGAGTAGGTGATGAACAGGCCGCTGTCGCCGTACAGCACGGCCGGGCCTTCGAGCAGCGACGCGCCCTGGCATTCCCAGGGCAGCTCGGGCGCCGCGATCTCGTGGCGCTCGCCGCTGATCGTGCAGGGGTCGCTCATCTCGGCGATGTAGAGCACCTGCGGGAAGCCGTCGTCCTCGTTGCGCCAGCCGGACCAGACGAAATAGAGCCGGTCATCGCTCTCCACCGCGATGCCGTCGATGGCCCAGCGGTTGCTCGGGTCGGTGACCTGGCCATTGAAGACGTATTCGCCCTGGGGATCGTCGGTCGTACCTTCCAGCACGTACATGCGGTGGTTGCGGTTGTCGCCGTCACTCGCGGCGAAATAGATGTACCAGCGCCCGCGCACGAACTGCAGCTCGGGCGCCCAGATTTCGCAACTCCACATCGCGCCGACTTCCGGCTCGAAGACATTCACCATCTCGGCGTTGCCTATGTCCTGCAGCCGGTCGGCACGCGCCACGCCCAGGAAGCGGTCGCCGACGCTTCGGCAGTAGTAGTAGTGGCCGTTGGCATGCACCACCGACGGGTCGGCGGACCCCGCCGGCACCGCAGGCGCGACGATGGGATTGGTGAAATGACCCAGCGGCGCCTCGAGGGCGATGGGCAGGCCGGTCGGGGGCGCAGTGCGGCGACGGCGGCGGGGCAGCGGAGCAGGGACTGTATGCATGACGGATGCGTTGCGAATGCAGGTGCCCAGCATCGCCGCAGCGCCGGCCGGCGCGTGTTGAAAATGCCGCAATCCTGGGCGGCTTCCAGGCGCCGGCAACACCCTGGACTGTCAGTGCGTGAAATCCGTTACGACCCGCCGCTGCCGGCGTGCGGCACGCCGTTTGCCCTGTCTCGCCAAGCGTGCGATGTCCGTCCGCCGAAAGGGCAAGTGATGCAGGTGCAGGTCGAGACCGACAACCATGTGGAAGGCCGTGAAAAGCTGATCGAACACGTCGAGGGCGTGATCCGCGATGCGGTCGATCGTTACGCCGAACAGGTGACGCATGTGGAGGCGCACCTTGGTGACGTCAACAGCGGCGACAAGTCCGGCGCGGACGACATGCGCTGCATGCTCGAGGCCCGCGTTGCCGGCGTGAAGAACATTGCCGTCAAGCACCAGGCGGAAAGCCTGCACATGGCCATCGAGGGCGCCGCCGACAAGCTGACCAAGGCGCTCGAATCGACGCTGGGCAAGCTGCATGACCGCGAGCGCCGCCATGCCGGCACCGGGGAGCTCAGCGCCGAGCTGGTCCGCAACCTGGACGACGTCGAGCCGCCAGCGACCTGACGACGGCGCAGGGCTCAGCCGAAGCGGAAGCTCGACGCCGTCACCCCGCCCATGAAGTCGGCCTCGTGGTAGTTGCAGCCCGCGGCGTCGCCTTCAGCCGCGCCGGCGGCCACCATCAGCGGCAGCAGGTGCTCCTCGCGCGGGTGGGCGATGCGGGCGGCCGGCGCGTCGGCCCACCCGAGCAGCCGCTCGGCCCGG
>SEEY01000533.1 GCA_004211235.1 Rubrivivax sp. | reverse complement strand
GGACGACGACATTCCGTTCTAGGATCTACCTAGTTCGGATCTGTCAACAAACGGCCCTAAGTGATTGTCACTTGGGGCTTTTTCTTTGTTCACTGACGCTGCTGCCGATGGCTGGCGAGCGCCGTGCCGTTTCAGGGGCTCGCGAACGGCAACGGCGCAGAGGGCACATCCAGGGGCCGCAGGCTTTTCTGCCACCAGCCCACGTCGTGCCACGCGCCGTGCTTGAACCCGACGTGGCGATACACGCCCAGCGGCTCGAAGCCAACAGCTTCATGCAGGCCCACGCTGCCGGCATTCGGCAGGGCGATGCCGGCAAAGGCCTGGAAGTAGCCCAGGGCCGCCAGCACCGGCAGCAACTGCCCGTAAAGCGCCCGGCCGACACCCCGGCCACGCATGTCCTCGCGCACGTAGACCGTCGTATCGACCGACCACTGGTAGGCGGCTCGCTCGCGGTGTTTGCCCGCGTAGGCATAGCCGCACACGTCACCTGCCGCGTCCTGCGCGATCAGCCACGGCAGGCACGCCAGCGTGCGGGTGATGCGGCGGCGCATCTCGGCCGCGTCGGGCGGCTCGGTCTCGAAGGAAATCGTCGTGTGCCGAACCAGCGGGCCGTAGATGGCGGCAATTGCTGCGGCGTCGTCCGGCGTCGCGGTGCGGATCTTCATGGGATGTCCTCCAGGGGTGGCGTGGCCGGTTCGACGGGCAGGCGAGCCGGCGCCGGAAGGCAGAGCAGCGCCGCCAGCACGCTCAGCGCGAGGCCGGTCGATACCCACAACACCTGGCTTCCGAGCGCGGCCAGCAGCAGGCCGAACAGCCACGGTGCCAACGCCTGAGCGAGGCGCGCGGGCAACATCAGCAGCCCCTGGCGATGCCCGTAGCCGGACGGGCCGAACAGCGCCAGCGGCAGGGTGCCCTTGGCGATCGTGAGGACGCCATTGCCCGCCCCGTGCAGCAGCGCAAAGACCGCCGCCACCGGCGCGCCGAGCACCACGAGCAGCGTCGCCCCCAGCGGGTGCATGAGCGCGGCCAGGCGCGCGGAATGAAGCGGATGCAGCCGCCGCAGGAAGCCGAACTCCAGCAGCCGCCCGGCCACCTGCGCCGGGCCGACCAGCACACCGATGGCGACCACCTGGCCTGGCGCCGTGCCGAGGGCCGCAAGCAGGCCGGGCAGATGGGCCGCCATGGCCGTGCTGATGAACCAGGTCACGGCGAACACCCAGGCGAGCAGCACGGCGGAGCGCAGGGGTGGCTCGGTCGACGGCTGGCCCGACGTGGCCGGTGCACCGGCCGGGGCGGCTGGCGAGATGGCCGCGGCCTTCGGGAGCCAGGCGTTGAGCGGCAGTCCGACCCACAGGTGCAGCGCCGCCCAGGTCCAGCAGGCACCACGCCAGCCCACCGCGTGCTCCAGTGCGGCGGTGAGCGGCCAACCCACCGTGCTGGCGAAACCCGCAACCAGGGTGATGCCCGTGATCGCGCCTCGCGCCTCATGCCCGTACAGCCGCACGAGCGACGCGAACGCGGCTTCGTACAGGCCGCTGCCCATGGCGAGCCCCATGACCATCCAGGCGACGAACAGGCCGAGCGGACCGGTCGCGATGGCCAGCAACGCCAGGCCCAGCGCGAAGAGCGCACTGGTGGCCATCAGCACCGGCCGGCCGCCCCATCGGTCGATGCGCCGGCCGCTGTGCGGGCCGATGAAGGCAGACACCACCAGCGCCACGGAAAAGGCCGCAAACACGGTCGGCTCCGACACGCCCAGGTCGCTCGCCATCGGCCGCGCCAGCATCGCCGGGAGGTAATAGGACGACGCCCAGGCGAGCGTCTGGGCGCTGCCCAGCGTGGCGACGACGCGGGTGCGGCTGATGGGCATGTTCAGCCGCAGCAGCGCGAAGGCTGTACCGCGGCGTCGGCAGCCGCAGGCCCGGGGCCGCAGCGGGCGGTGGCAGCGCCCTCGGTCGTCCCGGTCAGCGAGCAGACGTTTGTCAGCACCATCAGCGTGGCGCACGCCGGGCAGGCGCCCTGGAACTCGGCCGAGGCCTTGAGCGCCTCGGGCACGTCCCGGGCCTTCATATGCCTGAAGCCGTACTGCGCAAAGTATTCCGGCGCCGTCACGGTCAGCAGGTAGAGCGCGGCGATGTCGCGCGCACGCGCCTCCTGCAACAGCCGCTCGACCAGCAGGCGGCCGATGCCCTGCCTCTGCAGGCCAGGCGCGACGGCGACCGACCGCACGAGTGCGAGGGTGCCGGCGCCGCTGGCGTAGACCTCGGCACCGGCACAGCCGACGACCTCGCCGTCGCGGGTCGCGAGCAGATAGTTGCCGAGATGCGCCTGCGCGCCTTCCGTCGGCAGTTCGCTGGCCTGCAGCAGGGCTTCGACGGCAGGCCAGTCGGAAGGACCGGCCCGGCGCAGGGAGATGGCGTGATTCAGCAGCATGGTCAGGTTGCCGGGTTGTGCGCCTTTGCACCCTGCGCATCCGGCGCAAGGCAGCACATGGCCGCGGTGTCTTCCCGCAGGGCCTTCAGCAGCGTGAGCAAGGAGTTCTCGACGGCGTCGCGTTCCCGCGCGCTCAGGGAGGCGAGCAGCGCGGCGGCATGGTCATCGAGCGTGCGGTTGAGCTCACGGACGGTGCGCTCGCCTTCAGCGGTGAGCGTGACGAGCCAGCTCCTTGCGTCGAGCGGGTTCGGCTCCTTGGTGACCAGGCCGCGGGCCGCCATGGCCTCCACCGCGCGCGACACCCAGCTCTTCTCCAGGCTGACCCGCGTGCCCAGCTCCGACAGCGGCAGCGGCCCGGAGCGGCCCAGTTCGGTCAGCAGGTGGCACTGGGTGCTGGTCGTGCGGCAGCAGTCCGCCACGACGCGTTGTGCGCGCGTGTACATGCGGGCAACTTCGCGCAGCAGGCTGCCGGCGGTACCTGCCGTGTCGGTGTGGGCCATTTGGATGCGTATAGCAACTATGTGAACGCATGTTGGCGTTGGCCCTGCTCGTTGTCAACAGCAACCGGGCCACAGAAGCGGCGCTGCGACCGCGCGCGAGTTCCGCCCCCGAGAGGGCGCGCGTCAGATGGCGCGCTGGTTGACGCGCCGGGAGAGTTCCTCGGCGCTTTCCTTGCGCTCGCTGTAGCGGTCCACCAGGTAGGGCCCCAGGTCGCGCGTCAGCAGGGTGAACTTGACGAGTTCCTCCATCACGTCGACGACGCGGTCGTAGAAGGCCGAGGGCTTCATGCGCCCGTCGTCGCCGAACTCGGCAAAGGCCTTGGCCACCGAGGACTGGTTGGGGATGGTCAGCATGCGCATCCAGCGGCCGAGCACGCGCATCTGGTTCACCGCGTTGAAGGACTGCGAGCCGCCCGACACCTGCATGAC